>JAUMYI010000311.1 GCA_030528705.1 Comamonadaceae bacterium
TGGCCTGGGCCGTGGCCTGGGCGTCGAGCAATTGCACCGGCGCGCCCAGCGCCTGCCACTGCTGGTGGCGCTGGCGGATTTCCTCCAGCCCGCTGGCGCCCACGGCGCAGTGCAGCGTGCCGCGGTGCACGGCCTCGCAGTCCATGCCGTGCTTGGCCGCCAGTGCGTAGACCAGCTGCGGCGCCTGGCCCAGCAATTGCAGCAGGCGCGGGCCGTAAACGGGGCCGAGCAGCTCGGGCAGGCGCTGGGGCATGACCCACAGGCCGGCGTTGACCAGGCCGACGTTGCGCCCGGCGGCGCCAAAGCCGATCTCCTGGGCCTCCAGCAGAAGCACGCGCGCGCCGCCTTCACTCAAATGCAGCGCAGCCGACAGCCCGGTGTAGCCCGCGCCGATGATGGCCACATCGGCCTCGGCCTGGCCTTGGAGCGCGCCGGTGGCCGGCGCGGGCGGGGCGCTGGCGGCCCACAGGCCGTGGCTGCGGCGGCGATCCTGCGCTTGCGGCGCAGGGGCGTGCTTGGGCAAATCGGTCATGGCGCAGGCAGTGGCAAAGCGTTTCAGATGCAGGCTGCAGCGGCTGCGCGGCATTGCGCAAACTGCTGCTGAAGCCGTTGCAGCGAATCTGCCTCGGCGCGGGCATAGAGCTCGATTTCGTCGAGCACTGGCGCCTGCAGCGCCTGCTCGAAAGCGGCCTGGGCGGCGTTGGCGGCATAGCTTTTTTGCTCGGCGCCGCCCAGGTTGGATTGGAAGATGCCCGCGGCGCTGACGGGCAGGAAGTCCTCATAGGTGATGGGGCTGGCCTGCACCGCGCCGCAGGCAATGGCTTGCTCCAGATCCAGCGGCGCATCGCTGGCCTGGGCCAGGCGCTGCAACTGGGCGGCGTCCAGCACGCGGTAGCGGAAAAACGCCAGCCCCTGTTGGCGCAGCTGCTGCAAATCGTCCGGGAACTGAGCGAACACGGCCTGCAGGCGCTGGCCATAGCCAGCGTCGGAGCTGCCGACGTTGCCGATCTCGCGCACGCGCGCCAGCAGCGCGTCGTAAAGCTGGCGGCCCTTGCGCGTGAGCGCCGCGCCGCGCTGCTCGATCTCGCCAAAGCGCGCCGTGTGCGTGCCGGCGGCAGCCGCGTCGGCGCCTACGAAGCGGATGGGCTCTTGCAGCGCCTTGAAGCTGGTTTGGCGCAGCAAAATTGGGTGCCGGCGCGCAGGCGGGCCTTCAACCACATCCTTGGCGGCCATGCCGTGCGCTGGCATGGCGCGCTGCACGGCGTCGATGTCCAGCGTGCGCGGCGTGAGGTGGTTGATGTGCGGGCCCTTGAAGCACACCACATCGGCAATCAGACGGTGTGCATCGTGCAGGCGCTGGTAGGTGGCCGCGTCCACCGTGGCCTCGCTGTGCCAGCGGAAGGTGTGCAGCACTTCGGCGACGAACTCATCGGCCTGCGCCTGGTCCAGGCCGCCGGCGCGCTCGGCCAGCTCTACCAGCGCAATGGCGCGCGGCGTGAAGATGCGCCGCTGCGCCAGGATCTGCGCGGCCTGCTCGCGCAGCGCCGCATCCTCGATCAGCTCCAGGCGCAGCAGCGAGGTGAAGATGCGAAACGGGTTTTTGCGCAGCGCCTCGTCGCTGATGGGGCGAAAGGCCGTGGAATGCACGGGCACGCCCGCGACCGACAAATCGTAGTAACCCACCGGATGCATGCCCATGACGGCAAAGATGCGCCGCGCCATGGCCAGCTCCTGCGCCGTGCCCAGGCGGATCGCGCCGTGGCGCTCCAGATTCAGGCGTTCGAGCTCCTGCTGCGCGGCAAGCGTGGCCTGCTCCTGGGGGTGTTGCTCCAGGTAGTGCGCATTGACCTGGGCCACCAGCTCCAGCAAGGCGCCGTACTGCGGCACCTCATTGCGGTACATGGCCGACATGGCGCTGGAAAAGCGCGTGCGGATCTCATCGGGGCTCAGTTGCGCTGCACTGGGCGTGGCGTTGTGGGCGGATTCGGAAGTGGCAATGGATGCGGTAGCAGTCATGGCAGGGGGGCAGCGTCTACCGCCTTGGCGCAAAGCCCTGCGCCAAGGCGGCAGTCGCGGCAGGCACGAAAAACAAAAGTGAACAAAACGCCAGCGGGCCAGGCAGCAGAGCCGGCTCAGGCAGCAAAGGGTGTGGATTCTCTGCTGCGGCCCAGGCC
>JAUMYI010000022.1 GCA_030528705.1 Comamonadaceae bacterium
TGGTGTTGAGCGTGATGAAAATGCGCGCGCGATAGCGGTGCGCGTGCCGCACCAGGCGCTCAATATCGGCAATGGCATTGCCCGCCGTGGCCCGCGCGCCAAAGGCCGGCCCGCCGATGTAGACGGCATCCGCGCCGTGGTTGATGGCCTCGATGCCGATGTCGGCATCGCGCGCGGGGGCGAGCAGTTCCAGTTCGTGCGCTTGCATGGCGGGGCAGTGGGCGATGTGGGGGGGGGTGCGGGCCGGACATTATCTGGCATGGCGGGTGGGTACCGTTGGTTTGCCTAGGCTCTGATCACGAGGATCAGCCAGCGTTTGATGTTCGCCGATGGCGGCCTGCTGCGAGATGCCCTGGTGTTGCGGCGCTCGTCGGGCATGTTGATCGTCATGTCTTCAGGGCATGTGAGTACAGAATTCGCAGTATTCGGTCGCCGCACTGGTCGACGGTTGTGCTTGCGATGCGCTGTGATGGTTACAGCAATGCGCCAACCAGGCGCTGATTTGTTTGTATGCAGGTAGATTGGCGCGCGACGTGGGGGCGCACAGGTAGTAGCCCAGCGGGCTTTGGTAGCGGGCGCCAAAGGGCTCGACCAGCAAGCCACTTTGCAGCTCATCTTCAATGACGCAAGTCGGGCAAATGGCCAAGCCAAAGCCTGCAATGGCGGCCCTGATGATGAGCGAATACTGGTTAAAGCTCAGGCCGAAGCGGCTGCCTGCTGTATCGCATTGATGGGCCTGCAGCCAGTCATGCCAGGCAAAGGGCACTTCGATGTGTTGCAGCAGCGTGGCCTTGCTGATATCCCGATGTTCACGCAGTTGCAACTCCTGACAGATCTGGGGGCTGCAAACGATGCTGGTCTCGCGCCCGATCAGGTACTGGGTATTGGCGCCGGGCCAGGAGCCATGGCCGTATTGGATCGCGGCGTCGAATTCCTCCGAGACGGAAAAGTCGTGGGCATGGGCATAGCGCACGAAGTTGAGCGTGATTTGGGGCAGGGAGCGTTTCAGGTGCCCCAATCGAGGAAATAGCCATTGCGTGGCGAATGTCGGCGGCACGGAAAGGTTCAGCACGCTGCCGCCGCCGACATAGGACATTAGCTGCGAGGTCGCCGATTCCAGCGCGGCCAGAGCGGGGCGGGTGGCGCTGAGATAAGTGGCGCCAGCTTCGGTCAGCTCCAGGCCTGTGGAGCGGCGGAAAAACAATGGCTGCCCCAGGTAGTTCTCAAGCGCAGCAATGTGCCGGCTGATGGCGCTTTGTGTGACGCATAGCTCGCGGGCAGCGGCCGTGAAGCTTTGGTGCTTGGCGGCGAAATGGAATGCGTTGAGCTCCGAGATGGTTGGGCAAAGGCGTCGCATGCATGGTATGAGTACAGCTCATGGTGCAGTGAGATTTTAGCCATTGCGTGTTTCTTCGATTGACCAGATAAATGCACCTGAATCCACTTGGGCTTTTGGTGGCGGCAAGCTGGAATTAGAGCCTGCACAAAGCCTTTGAATGGTGCGCCATCATGAGTTTTTGTGTTGTCCTCTTTGGGCCATTGCCATCTCTATCTTCTATATGAACGCATTGTTGATTGAAGGCGGGAATGTGCTGGATGTGCACACATTGGCGCTACGCCACGCAGACTCCGTGTTGGTGCGAAATGGGCGCATTGAGGCGGTTGGCCCTGGATTGCAGGCCCCAGCGGATGCAATGCGCCTTGACGCCCGTGGCTTGACGGTGATGCCTGGCCTGATCGACTGCCATGTGCATACCGTGGCCTCTTCGTTCAATCTGGGCAATGTGGCCAAGCTGCCCAATGTGCTCACGATGCTGCGCGGCCTGCCGATCATGCGGGCCATGTTGCAAAGAGGCTTTACGACGGTGCGAGACGCTGGCGGTGCAGACTGGTCACTGGCCGAGGCTGTGCGTACGGGCCTGATTGAGGGGCCGCGGATTTTCCCTTCTGGCAAGGCCTTGTCGCAGACCGGCGGCCATGCGGACTTTCGACCACGCAACGATGAGCTTGAGCTGTGCTCCTGCGTGCACAAGTTGGGAAGCATCGGCAGGGTGGTCGATGGCGTCGATGCCTGCCGGCTGGCCGTACGTGAAGAAATCCTCAAGGGCGCCACGCAGATCAAGGTCATGGCCTCTGGAGGTGTGGCATCACCCAACGATCCCATTGGCAACCTGGGTTATTCGGAGGATGAGCTGCGTGCCATCGTCGAAGAGGCTGGCAATGCCAATACCTACGTGATGGCCCATGCCTATACGCCCCGCGCTATTGAGCGCGCTGTGCGCTGTGGGGTGCGAACCATAGAGCATGGGAATCTGGTGGATGAGAAAACTGCCGATTACATGGCGCAGGCGGGAGCGTACATGGTGCCCACGTTGGTGACTTATGAAGGTCTTGCCAAAGAAGGAGCGAAATATGGCTTGCCAGCGGCATCGGTCGCAAAAATCGCCGGTGTGCGTGGCGCTGGGCAAGATGCCATTCGCATTCTTGCCAAGGCCGGAGTAAAGATGGGCTTGGGCTCAGACCTGCTGGGCGAAACGCACGGCATGCAGGCCGATGAATTGCGTTTGCGGGCCGAGCTGTTGGGCAATGGGCCGGTGTTGCAGCAGGCAACGCTGATTGGCGCCGAAATCCTGGGTCAAAAGGGCGTGCTGGGTGAAGTCAAACCAGGGGCAATTGCTGATTTGCTGTTGGTCGATGGCAATCCGTTGGAGGACATGGACTGCTTGCTGCACCAAGGCCACAGCATTCGCGTCATCGTCAAAGATGGCCAAATTTGCAAGAACACCTTGTGATCGGCTGAGCCACTTTCACAAACCACACCGCAAGGAGACTCCTATGTACCGTCGCCACTTCATTCAGCTCTCTGGCCTGGCCGCTGCGCTGCAATGCGTGCCCAGGCTTGCCCTGGGGCGGGCAGGGGATGCGTTTCGTATTGGTTCCCTGACGCCGATCACCGGGGCGGGCAGCCCTTACGGCCCAGGCATGCAGCAAGCCATTCGGCTGGCCGTTGATGAAATCAACGCGGCAGGAGGTGCTGGCGGGCGCATGCTGGAGCTCTTCGCCGAGGACAGCCAGACCAAGCCCGATGCGGCAGTACTGGCGGCCAAGAAGCTCATAGAGGTCAACCGCGTACAAGCGTTGGTGGGAACTTGGGCATCGGGTGTGTCGCTGGCGGTGTTGCCTCTGACCGATGCTGCGGGATTGATTCAGATGAATGTCTCCGGTGCGCCTGCTATTTCGACGCAGGATGGCAAAGACTTGGTCTGGCGCTTTCAGGCAACCAATGACCGGTTTGGCATGGCGTTTGCGGAAATTTGCACAAAGTACGGCTTCAAGCGTCCGGCAACGATGGCGTTCAACAATGCCTCGGGGTTGGGCAACGTCCAGGGCTTTACACGTGTGTGGCAGCAGCGCGGCGGTGAAGTGGTGGCGCATGTGACCTACGAGCCCAATCGTCCCAGCTATCGCAGCGAGTTGCAGAAAATTTTGGCGAGCAAACCCGATGTAATCGTGATGGGCTCTTACCTGCCAGACACCACCATCATCTTGCGCGAGTGGTTTCAATCCGGTGCAGAGAACCGCTGGATCATCCCTGGTTGGGCGGCCAATCCGAATCTGATCAAAGCACTGGGTGCGCAGGTGTGCGAGGGCATCATTTCGGTGGACACCGTCTCCAACGAAAAAAGCGCGGCGTATGCGCACTTCGATGCTGCCTATACCAAACTCACAGGGCAGCGGGCTTCTACCAACATCTATGCGGCGATGGCCTACGACATGGTGATTTCCTTGGGGCTGGCAATGCAAGCTGCGGGCCCTGAGGCCACGGTAGAGCAGGTCAATGCGCAATTGCGCAGCGTGGCCAACCCCCCAGGGGATGCAGTGGCCACTTTCGGTGAGGGCAAGGCGTTGTTGAGCAAGAACGCCAAAGTGAATTACGAGGGCGCGTCGGGCAAGCTCGACTTCGATGTCCACGGAGATGTCACGCCAGACTTTGGCGTTTATGTCATAGAAGGCGGCCAGCTGGTGCGTCGTGATGTGGTGTCGATTTCTGCCTGACGCTGCATGCACAGGTGCGATTTTCCCCCTGATTGAGCCGCATGCCCATTGGCCTGCACGCAGTGTTGATCGCTGCGCCGCAGGCGCATGGCGGGATGCAATGAAATGAAGCGATGAGCTGGACGGACATAGCGAATCTGATCGTCAATGGTTTGGTTGAGGGCCTGGTGGTGGCCTTGCCGGCGCTGTCCATGACGCTGGTGATGGGCGTGAACCGATTTCCCAACGCCGCCACGGGCGACTTCCTGACATTGGGCGCCTATGCCGCAGTGCTATTCCAGATGTGGATGGGATGGCCGCTGTGGCAGGCTGTTGCGGCCAGCATGTTGGTGGTGGCTTTGGTGTCGCTGAGCTCCTACCAGTTGATTTTTCGTCAGCTGGCTGGGCGACCCATGGTGTCCTCAATGCTGGCTGCCATTGGGCTGGGTTTTTTGCTGCGCAGTTTGATTTCCTTTTTTGCCGGGCATGAGCAGCGCACCTTCGACATGCCATTGGTGCGCGCCTGGAATGCGGCGGGCATTCGCATACTTCCTACGGATGTGGTCATCGCCGGTATTGCCCTGGCCTGTCTGTTGATTGTGTTCGTGCTGCTCTATCAAACCAGCTTTGGCCGCCAACTGCGCGCCGTTGCTGACAGCATCGATCTGGCGCGCGCCAGCGGCATCCGTGCGGGGCGATTGATGCTGGCCCTGTGGCTGCTGGCTGGGGCCATATCGGCACTGGGCGGTGTGTTGCTGGGCATGAAAGCGGTCGTGATGCCGGAGATGGGCTGGGAGTTCTTGATTCCGGCTTTTGCCGCCATGGTGCTGGGCGGCATTGGCAGTCCGTTGGGGGCTGTGTTGGGGGCGCTGGCGCTGTGTGTAGCGCAAGAGCTGTCCGTGCCTTGGCTGGGGCCGTCGTACAAGCTGGTGCTGTCGTTTGCCGTGCTGGCCTTGGTGCTGTTGCTCAGGCCCAGAGGAATTTTGGGGCGCCTTCAATTGGTGAGGTGAGACGCGATGATTGCCTATCTCTGTGCCATCGGCGCCGTGGCCTTGATTTACGCACTCCTGGCTTTGGGCCTGAACTTGCAGTTCGGTTTGACGCGCTTGGTGAATTTTGGCGTCGTGGCGTTTTTTGCCATTGGCGCTTATGTGTCTGGCCTGTTGTCGTTGCAGGGACTGCCCTTGCTCGCAAGCCATGTCGTGGCCACGGTGGTTTCGGCGTTGCTGGCGCTACCCATTGGATTGCTCTCGCTAAGGCTGCGTGACGACTATCTGGCCATTGTCACGCTGGGTTTTGCAGAGGCCGTGCGCATCACCATTCAACAGGAGGCCTGGCTGACCCAAGGAGTCCAAGGCCTGCCTGGCCTGCCCAAGTTGTTTGCCAGCGTACCTGCTCCTTGGGGGGATGTGGCGATCCTGGCCTTGTTATTGGCTACTACGGCCTTGGCTGCCTGGGCAACAGTGCGCTTGGCTGCAAGCCCATTTGGGCGCCTGTTGCGTGCAATCGGCGATGATGAGATTGCCTTGTCGGCTTTGGGCAAGGACCCGGCGCGGTTCAAGGTGCAGGTTTTCATGCTGGGGGCTGGGTTGTTTGGTTTGGCTGGGGCTTTCTACGCACATTTCATTACCTTCATCACGCCAGAGCAATTCATCCCCTTGATCACGTTTTATGTTTGGATGGGACTGATCATGGGGGGCGCAGGCAGTGTGCGAGGCGCGCTGCTGGGCACGGTGCTGTTGATGGTGCTGCTGGAAGGCTCGCGTTTTGCCAAGGACTGGATTCCCGGTGTTTCAGAGGTGGGCATGGCCAGCTTGCGGCTTGCCGCGGTGGGGCTGGCGTTGATCTTGGTCACCTTGTACAGACCAGAGGGAGTGTTTGGAGGCCAGCAGAAATGATGTTGTCGGTCCATGGGGTGACGCGCCGATTCGGTGGCTTCAAGGCAGTGGATGCGGTATCGCTGCAACTCGCGCCAGACGAGATTTTGGGCATTGCCGGGACCAATGGCGCAGGCAAGAGCACTTTGTTTGCAGTCATTGCCGGCCAGCAAGCTGTGGATGCGGGAGATATCGAGTTTGCTGGGCATGACATTACCAAGCTCGCTCCCTATCAACGCGCACGTCTGGGCTTGGTGCGTACTTTCCAGGTGCCGCGTGAATTCCAATCTCTCACCGTGATGGAGAACCTGTTGGCTGCGGCTCCCAATCCGAAGGGGGAACGCTTGCTCGGCGCATTTTTTCAAACTCGCAGCTTGCGTGAGCACGAGCAGTGTCTGCAGGACAAGGCCGATGGCATTTTGCGGTTCCTCAATCTAAGCCGTGTAGCGGGCGTCAAGGCGGGAGGCTTGTCCGGAGGCCAGAAAAAGCTGGTCGAGCTGGGGCGGGTGCTGATGTGTGACCCGCGCTGCATTTTGCTCGATGAGCCATTTGCTGGCGTCAATCCAGTGCTGATTGGTGAAATCTGTGAGCGCGTCCTGCAATTGCGTGCCAAAGGCATTGCTTTGATCGTGATTGAACATCACCTGCAGGCGCTGAAATCCTTGTCCGATCGGATGCTCGTGATGGATCGCGGTCGCATTCTTGCAGAAGGCCTGCCGCAGCAGGTGCTGGACGATCCCCGCGTACAGGAGGCATACATGGGAGGCGAGGTATGAGTGCCCCTTTACTGCAAATCAGGCAATTGCGAGGCGGTTATGCGGATGTGGACATCATCCATGGCATTGACCTGCAGCTGGATGCAGGGGAGATCGCCACGATCGCAGGAACCAATGGCGCCGGAAAATCCACGCTGGTCAAAGCATTGTTGGGCTTGCTGCCGCGCGTGCAAGGCAGCATTGCTCTGGGCGGCAGAGACATTGGTCGGCTGTCACCCGAGGAGCGATTCGATGCAGGTCTGGCCTACGTGCCGCAAGTGGCCAATGTGTTTCCATCCCTGACAGTCAAAGAGAATCTTCAGGTCGTGCGAGGCGCTGCCAGTATCAAGCAAAGGATGGAACAAGTGTTGAGCCAATTCCCTGCATTGATCAGTCGCTTATCGCATTCAGCCAGTCAGCTCTCGGGCGGGGAGCGTCAGCAACTGGCTTTTGCGCGCGCACTGATGCCTGCGCCGCGGGTCATGGTGTTGGACGAGCCTACAGCGGCGCTGGCCCCATCTCTGGTGGCCAAGGTGCTGGCCATGGTGCAGCAACTGCCATCGCAAGGCATGGCCGTATTGCTGGTTGAGCAAAGGGCGCGTCAGGCGCTGCAAATCAGCACGCAGGGCTATATCTTGGATCAGGGGCGCTGTGTACTTGCGGGCCCTGCGCAACAGCTGTTGGCCGATGAGCGCATGGCCCAGCTTTACTTGGGCAGTCACGCGCACTGATGTCGAAATGGCATGTTGGGTGAGCGCAATACTTTCTGGGCCACGCCGGTAGCTTGCACCGGGCTATGCGGCGCCCGGTGAGGCGGGCGTTTCGCGGCGCACGCGAAACAGTAGGGCGTACAGCGCGGGCAGGGCCAGCAGGGTCAGCACGGTGGCCACGATCAGGCCGCCCATGATGGCGGTGGCCATGGGGCCCCAGAACACGCTGCGCGAGAGCGGGATCATGGCCAGCACGGCGGCGGCGGCGGTCAGGGCGATGGGGCGCAGGCGGTGCGTGGCGGCGTTGAGGATGGCGTCCCAGGCGGGCACGCCGGCGGCGCGCTCGAGCTCGATCTGGTCGATCAGGATCACGGCGTTGCGCTGGATCATGCCCATCAGCGCGATCACGCCCAGCAGCGCGACGAAGCCAAAGGGCCGCCCCGTGGCCAGCAGCGCGGCGGCGATGCCGGCGATGCCCAGCGGGCCGGTGAGGAACACCAGCAGCGCGCGCGAGAAGCTGCGCAGTTGGATGACCAGCAGCGTGAAGATGATGAACAGCATCAGCGGCACGCCGGCGGCGATGGAGGCCGAGCCCTTGGCACTTTCGGCGATGGCGCCGGCCACTTCGATGCGGTATTCCTGCTGGCCCTCGGCGTGCCATTGCCGCTCCAGCGCGCGCAGCGCGGGCAGCAGCGCGTTGGTGACGGTGGCGCCTTGCTGGCCTGCGGTGACGTCGCCTTGCACGGTGATGGCGTACTGCCGGTTGCTGTGCCAGAGCACGCCCCACTCCCAGTCCATGCGCGCGGTGGCGATCTGCGACAGCGGGATGGCTCCGCCGAAGCTGGTGTTGATGTAGGCATTGCCCAGCGCCGTGAGGCTGTCGCGCTCGGCCGGCGGCGGGCGCAGCACGATGGGGATGAGCTGGTCGTCCTCGCGGTACTGGCCGATGGCCTCGCCCTCGAGAATCATTTGCGTGCCGCGCGCGATGGACTGGCTGTTCACGCCCAGGGCCAGGGCCTTGTCCTGGTCGATGTCCAGGCGCCAGGTCTTGATGCGCTCGTTCCAGTTGTCGTTGACGCCGCGCATGTGCGCATGGGCGCTCATGATGGCCTTGACCTCATCGGCGCGCGCGCGTAGCGTGGCCGGCTCGGGGCCGATGACCTTGAACTGCACCGGGTAGGGCACGGGCGGGCCCATGGGCAGCAGCTTGATGCGCGCGCGCACTTCGGGCAGGTGCGCAGCCAGGGTGTGCGGCAGGCTGCGCAGCAGCGCGTCGCGCGCTTGCAGCGAGTGCGGCTGCACGATGAATTGCGCCACGTTGCTCTGCGGGAAGATTTGGTCGAGCGGCAGGTAAAAGCGCGGCGTGCCCGAGCCGATCCAGGTGGCGACGTTGCGCACGCCCGGCTGTGCGGCCAGGGTCTGCTCGGCGCGCAGCGCCACGTCCTCGATGGCCTGAAAGGACGCGCCCTCGGGCAGCCAGAGATCGACCATGATCTCCGCTCGGTTGGAGTCGGGGAAGAATTGCTGCTGCACCTTGGCCATGCCGGCCAGGCCGAGCGCGAACAGCGCAAAAGTAGCGAAAGTGGTCAGCCAGCGGTGCACCAGACACCAGTTGAGCAGGCGGCGAAAGCGTTGGTAGAAGGGCGTGTCGTAGACCTCGCCATGGGCGTCGGGCGCGGGCGGCTTGAGCAGCAGCACGCCCAGGTAGGGCACGAAGTAGACCGAGACGACCCACGACAGCAGCAGCGCCACGACGGTGACGCCGAAGATGGCGAAGGTGTACTCGCCGGTGGTGGAGCGGGCAATGCCGATGGGCAGAAAGCCCGCGGCGGTGATCAGCGTGCCCGTGAGCATGGGCTTGGCGGTGATGTCGTAGGCGAACAGCGCGGAGCGGAACTTGTCGTAGCCCTCTTCCATTTTGCGCACCATCATCTCCACGGCGATGATGGCATCGTCCACCAGCAGGCCCAGCGCGATGATCAGCGAGCCCAGCGAGATTTTGTGCAGGCCGATGCCCCAGTAAAGCATGACCAGAAAAGTCAGCGACAGCACCAGCGGGATGGTGATGGCCACCACCAGGCCGGGGCGCATGTCCAGCGTGTAGCGCCGCCACAGCGGCGCGGCGCCGGCGCGCTTGTGCAGGCCCAGCGAGAGAAAGCTCACCGCCAGCACGATGGCCACGGCCTCGATCAGCACCTTGACGAACTCGTTCACGGCGCTGGTGACGGCCTCGGGCTGGTCCTGCACGTTGCGCAGCGCCATGCCGGCGGGCAGCGCCTGGCCGATGGCCTCGGCCTGGGCGCGCAAGGCCTGGCCCAGCGCCACGATGTCGCCGCCCTTGGCCATGGAGATGCCCAGCGCAATCACCGGCTGGCCCTCAAAGCGCACCTTGACGGCCGGCGGGTCTTCGTAGCCGCGCCAAACTTGGGCGATGTCGCCCAGGCGCAGTTGCTGGCCGGATGCGGCCTGGATGGGCATGGCGCGCAAATCCTCCAGCGCGCCGAACTGGCCCTGCACGCGCACGCGCACCTGCTCGCCAGCGCCGTGCACGCTGCCGGCGGCGGCCACGGCGTTTTGCTGGCCCAGTTGCGCCAGCACCTGGTTCATGTTCAGCCCCAGTTGCGAGAGGCGCTGCTGGGGCGCCTCGATGTACAGGCGCTCTTGCTGCACGCCAAAAAGCTCGACCTTGGCCACGTCCGGCACGCGCAGCAGTTGCTGGCGCACGCGCTCGGCCTGGGCCTTGAGCTCGGCTGGGCTGTAGCCCGGGCCGGAGAGGGCGTAGATCACGCCATAGACATCGCCGAAGTCGTCGATGAAAAACGGCCCGCGCACGCCCTGGGGCAGCTGCCAGGCCATGTCGCCGACTTTTTTGCGCACCGTGTACCACAGCTGCTGCACCTGCGCCGGCGGGCTGCTGTCGTCGAGCTGGAAGATGATTTGCGACTGGCCGGGCCTGGAGTAGCTGTCGATCTTGTCGGCAAAGGGCACTTCCTGCAGCGTGCGCTCGATGCGGCTGGTGACCTGCTCGGCCACCTGCTCGGCGGTGGCGCCGGGCCAGTGCGTCTGGATCACCATGGCGCGGAAGGTGAAGGGCGGGTCCTCGTCCTGGCCGAGCTGGAAGTAGGCGAAAAAGCCCAGCACCATCAGCACCACCAGCAGGTAGCGCGTCAGCGCCGGGTGCTCCAGCGCCCATTTGGAGAGGTTGTGGCGCGAGACGGGCGGGTTGTGGGCGGCGCTCATTGCATCGGCTCCGCTGCGCCGGGCTCGCCGCTGCCCGGCCCTTCGAAGATGCGCACCTTCTCGCCCTCTTGCAGCACGTGCGCGCCGGTGGCAACAAGCCGCTCGCCGGCCCGCAGGCCGCTGCGCACAATCCATTGATTGCCGTCGGCCTCGCCCAGCTCGACGTGGCGGCGCTGCACGGTGCTGCTGCCTGGCTCATAGACCCAGACGCTGCTGCGCCCGGCCTCATCGCTCCAGATGGCCGTGCCGGGCAGGCGGATGCTGGGCTGGGCCTGCGCCGCGCGCGGCCAATCGACGGTGACAGTCGCGCCCAGCGGCGGCTGCGCCGCGCCGAGGATTTCCAGCTTCACGGCAAAGGTGCGCGTGGCCGGGTCGGCGCTGGCGGCGATCTCGCGCACCCGCGCCGCTTGCGGCGTTTGCTGATCGGCCCAGGCGCGCACCGTCACCTCCTGCCCCACCTTGACCTGCGCCAGGCGTTGCTCGGGCACGGCAAAGCGCACCTCGCGCGCGCCATCCAGGGCCAGGCGCACCACCGGCGTGCCGGCGGCCACGACCTGGCCGGGCTCGGCCAGCGTGGCGGTGACCACGGCATCGGCATCGGCCACCAGCCGCGTGTACTCGGCCTGGTTGCCCTGGGCGCTGAGCTGGGCGCGGGCCTGCTCGACGCGCGACTGCGCCGCCTTCAGCGCGGCGCTGCGCCGGTCCAGCTCGGCGGCGCTGATGAAGTTCTGCGCGCGCAGCTCGCGGTAGCGTTGCAAATCGGCCGCCTGCAGATCGCGCTCCGTGGCGGCCGCGCGCAACTGGGCCTGCGCCGCGGCAGCCGAGAGCGCGTAATCGGTCGCGTCCAGCTGCGCCAGCAACTGGCCTTTGCGCACCGCCTGGCCCTGCACCACTGGCCGAGCCAGCAGCTTGCCGGCCACGCGAAAACCCAGCGCCGCCTCGCTGCGCGCGGCCACCACGCCAGCATATTGAATGGGCGGCTGCTGCGCGGTCTCGCCCACCGTCAACAGCTTGACGGCGCGCACCGGCGGGGGCGGCGCCTCGGGGCGCGAGCAGGCGGCCAGCGCCAGGGCGAACAGGCAAATCAGGCACAGCGCCGCAACGGCGCTGCGGGCGCGCAATGGCGACCGGAAATCAGGGCTGGGCATGGGGGCGGCAAAGCGGGCGCACTGCCAGCGGGCTGCGCGCATGCGGCAGTCACTGGCAGCGGCAAGGCTGAAAAAACGCCGATTGTGCGCCAAAAGCACTGGCTGGGCGCTGCCGCATGGGCCGTGGCGGCAGAGTGGGGTGCGCCGGATGCAGCGCCCAAGGCCGTGCGCCCACTTGCCCTGTTCGGCATCAGCAGCTTCTGCCTGTCATGCCGGGAAACCCCTGACAGGCAAGCGCTCCCCGCCACGGCCAGCCTGCGTAACATACATATACGGGCCTTTTCTTTGGGCTCATGGGCGGGCAGCCGCCGGGCGGACAACCCATTACAGGAGATCCCTATGCACAGCAGCTTTTCATGGAACTGGGTCGCCTTGACCGCCATCGCTTTGGCCGCCTGCGGCGGCGGCGATGCGCCCGATACCACCGCCCCGCCGCCTGCGCCGCCCCCGGCGCCAGCACCGGCCCCGGTGCCGCCAAGGGGGCTGGAAGTGGTGCTGGGCAATACCGCGCTGCCCCAGCCCTATTGCCAGCAGCCCGATATTGAGGGAGAGGGGCAGCGCACGCAGTTGGCCGGCACCATTGATCGCATGGTGTTCCTCGATGGGCAATTGCTGCTGCTGGACAACCACTACCCGCAGGGCATGTGCCCGCAGCCGCAGCAAAATTCCTACATTCGGCGCGTGCGCGATGGTGTGCCTGAGGCCCTGGTGCGTGGCGGCGGCTACGCCACGGCCGGGCTGCAGCAGTATGTGATCTACGGCCATGCCGGTGGTCTGTACCGGGCTGGCAATGGCCAATGGCATGTGCTGAGCCACTCTGACGCCATGCCCATGGACAACCACTGGCGCGTGGTCGATGCGCAATGGCCTTTTGGCGCCGGTGCCGCGCAGCATTTCAGATACCACAACGGCCCTGGCATCGTGGCCTACGATCCGGCGCAGAGCTTCGTGGGCCTGCAGCGCGTGGCGGGCGAGACGCCCGCGCCCCCTGTGGGGCGTCCGGCCATCACCCCGCGCCTGCAGGATGGGCAGGGCCATGCGGCGGCCTTTTATGCCCCGCACGCCCTGGCCGTGCGCCATGATGGACTGAAGTTCTTCATCGATGCTGGCCGGCTGCGCACGGTGGATGCGGCCCTGAGCGTGCAAACCCTGGACCACGCCAGCCTGGGCATTCGCGGCGCGCTGCTGGATTTGACGGCCGATGCGCAAGGCCGCATCCACGCCCTGGCGCAAGAGGGCCAGGGCGCCTACGCCTGGCACCGCCTGGACGATGGCCGCGTGCAGCGTTTTGCAATCAGCGATGGCATGGGCGCCACCCATGCCAGCATCAGCGCCACGGACGCGGCGCTGTACGTGGCCTTGCGCCAGCAAAGCGCCAATTTGCGCGACCCCTGGCGTGTGGATTGGTCCTCCATCTACCGCGTCACGCCCGATGGCGTGCAAGTGGTCGCCGGCGGGCCGGACATCCCGCAGCAGGCAGCGCAGTACCTGGCTCAGCCGCGCCAATACCGTCTGCCCAGCGTGCGCCACATCGCGCTGAGCCCCGATGCGCAGCAGCTCTACATCGCCTTGCCCAAGGCCGTGCTGCGCCTGGAGCTTGATGCGGCCCAGGCGGCGCGGCCTTGAGGAAGATGGGATGGGGTGATTGGGCGCGCGGCCTTGAAGGCCTGCTGCCCTGCACCTTTGCCGCGGTGTTCTGGGCGTCCGCGCCGCCAGCGGCCAGGGCGCGGGGCGGCCCTGGGCCGGGGCATACAATCGCCGGCCATGAGCTTGCCCCAGATGGATTCTTCGATGCCCCGCCCCGCGCCCGATGCGCCGCTGCTGGCCGGCCTGAACCTCGAGCAGCGCGCGGCCGTGACCTTTGCCGGCGGCAATGCGCTGATCCTGGCCGGCGCGGGCTCGGGCAAGACGCGCGTGCTGACCACGCGCATCGCCTGGCTGCTGCAGACCGGCCAGGTCTCGCCCGCCGGCATCCTGGCCGTGACCTTCACCAACAAGGCCGCGCGCGAGATGGTCGCGCGCCTGTCGGCCATGGTGCCGGTGTCGGTGCGCGGCATGTGGATCGGTACCTTCCACGGCCTGTGCAACCGCATGCTGCGCGCCCATGCGCAAACCGTGGGGCTGCCGCGCCAGTTCCAGATCCTGGACGTGCAGGATCAGCTCTCGGCCATCAAGCGCCTGCTCAAGGCGCAGGGGGTGGACGCCGAGCTGCAGCCGCCCAAGAAGCTGCAGTCCTTCATCAACCACTGCAAGGAAGAGGGCCTGCGCGCGGCTGACGCGCCTGCGCGCGACGCCGAATCGCGCCAGCGCGTGCAGCTGTACGCGCTGTACGAGCAGCAGTGCCAGCGCGAGGGCGTGGTGGATTTTGGTGAGCTGATGCTGCGCAGCTATGAGCTGCTGCGCGACAACGCCGCCGTGCGCGAGCACTACCAGCAACGCTTTCGCCATGTGCTGATCGACGAGTTCCAGGACACCAACCGCCTGCAATACCAGTGGCTGCGCCTGATCGCTGGCGCCAGCCTGCCCGGCAGCGCCGCCGCGGCCCAGGGGCGGGCCGGCAGCGTCGTGGCCGTGGGCGATGACGACCAGAGCATCTACGCCTTCCGCGGCGCGCGCGTGGGCAATATGGGCGATTTCGTGCGCGAGTTCGGCGTGGCCGCGCCCATCAAGCTGGAGCAGAACTACCGCTCCTATAGCCACATCCTGGACGCGGCCAATGCGCTGATCGCGCACAACCGCCAGCGCCTGGGCAAGAACCTGCGCACCGACCAGGGCGCGGGCGAGCCGCTGCGCATCCACGAAGCGCCCGGCGACGGCGCCGAGGCGCAGTGGATCGTCGATGAAGTGCGCCAGCTAATGCAGATCGACGGCTTCGCCCGGCACGAAATCGCGCTGCTGTACCGCAGCAACGCGCAAAGCCGCGTGCTCGAATCGGCGCTGCTGGCGGCCAATGTGCCCTACCGCATCTATGGCGGGTTGCGCTTTTTCGAGCGCGCCGAGATCAAGCACGCGCTGGCCTACCTGCGCCTACTGGAGAACCCCAGCGACGACACCAGCTTTTTGCGCGTGGTCAACTTCCCCGCGCGCGGCATCGGCGCGCGCACGCTCGAAGCCTTGCAGGACGCCGCGCGCACGCAGGGCCTGGCGCTGCACGCCGCCGTGGCGCTGCTGCCGGGCAAAAGCGGCGACAAGCTGCGCGGCTTCACGCAATTGCTGGAGCAACTGCGCCAGGACAGCGCCAGCCTGACGCTGCGCGAGCTGATCGCGCTGATGCTCGAGCGCAGCGGCCTGATCGCCCACTACCAGGCCGAGAAGGACGGCGTGGACCGCGTCGAAAACCTTGAAGAACTGCTCAACGCCGCCGAGAGCTTCATCGTGCAAGAAGGCCAGGCCGGCAGCGCCCGCCCGCAGGACGCGCAAGGCCAGCCGCTGCGCCAAAGCCCGGCCAGCCAGGGCCTGTGCGGCGATGAGCTCGAGCCGCTCGACGCCCCGCCGCCCTGGCAGGCGCAGCAGCCGGCCGCGCTCGATGCCCAGGCGCTGCACTTCTACGACGCCGACACCGGCGAGGCGCTCACGCCGCTGGCCGCCTTCCTCAGCCATGCCGCGCTCGAAGCCGGCGACAACCAGGCCCAGGCCGGGCAGGACGCCGTGCAACTGATGACCGTGCACGCCTCCAAGGGGCTGGAGTTTGATGCCGTCTTCATCGCCGGCATGGAAGAAGGCCTGTTCCCGCACTACAACAGCCTGAGCGACCAGGACGGCTTGGAGGAAGAGCGCCGCCTGATGTACGTGGCCATCACCCGCGCGCGCAAGCGCCTGTACCTCAGCCTGGCGCGCGAGCGCATGCTCAACGGTCAGACGCAGTACAACCCGCCCAGCCGCTTCCTCGACGAGCTGCCCGAGCACGCCGTGCGCTGGCTCACCCCGCCGCGCAGCGCCACGCCCCAGGCCAGCCTGGGCTGGGGCGCACGCCCCGGCGGCAACTGGCAGCCGGCCCGCCAGCCCTCACCCTGGGATGCCCCGCCAACGGCGGCGCCATCCATGACGCCCTCCGCCACGCGGCATCGCCCAGGCCCCAGCGCAGGCGCTGCGGCCAGCGGCCCCAGCAACGCCGGCAGCCACGGCCTGCACGTCGGCCAGCAGGTCTTCCACGCCAAGTTCGGCCAGGGCCAGGTGCTGCACATCGAAGGCCAGGGCGCCGACAGCAAAGCCAAAGTCCACTTCGCCCGCCACGGCACCAAACTGCTGCTGCTGGCCGTGGCCAAGCTGACGCCACTGGCCTGAAGCCCAGTACATAAAGGCTGGAGCGCGCATGGAGCTGCGGCAATTGCGTTATTTCGTCCGTGTGGTGGAGCTGGGCTCCATGAGTGCGGCTGCGCAGGACTTGGGGGTGGCGCAATCGGCCATTAGCCAGCAACTGAGCCGGCTGGAAGGGGAGTTGGCGGTGCGGCTGCTCAAGCGCACGACCCAAGGCGCATTGCCCACGGAGGCTGGCCTGGCCTTTTTCAAGGAGGCGCAGCTGGCCCTGCGCCACGCGGGGCAGGCCGTGCACAACGCACAGCAGGCGCGTCTGGCCGGCGCCACCAGCGTGGGCCTGCCGACAACGACGGCAACGATATTGGCCCTGCCTTTGATCCATGCCATGCGGGCGCGCTATCCAGACGTGCGTCTGCTGCTGACCGATGGCATGTCTGGCCATTTGGCGCAAATGCTGCAAGCACGCGCGCTGGACATGGCCATTTTGTTTGACTCCACCGCGCTGGATGCCTCTGTGCGCCAGCGCTGGCAGGCATTGCCCTTGCTGGATGAGGAGTTGTTTTTGTTCCGATCCCGCGCCAATGCCCAGGGCAGGCATGCACTGCCTGCGGCCATTTCTCTGTCGGCGCTGGAGCATGAGCCCTTGATATTGCCCACGGGCCATCATGGCTTGCGCAGCACCTTGCAAGCTGCCTTTCGGCAGGCTGGCATACAGCCGCGCGTGGTGATGGAGATCGACTCGCTGCACGTGGTGATGGCCGCCGTGGCCGAAGGCCTGGGCTCGACGATTCAGCCCTGGGCTGCATTGGGCCGGCTGGAAGATCCGGCGCGCCGCTATGCATGGGCGCGCATCGAGGATGCGGGCGCCATGCGCTCGAACTTGCTGTGCTGCCTGCCGGGCGAGGAGCTTTCGCCTGCTGCGCTGGCAGCGCGCGCGGTGTTGCAGGAGTGCGTGCGTCAGCTGGTGTCATCCGGGCGTTGGCTGGGCACGCGGCTGAAGCTTTGAGGGGGCAGGCGCTGGTCATCCACCCCTGGCTGCAGCCATCGGTTTTCGTGATACCCCTATCGTTAAGAGACCCTGGCACCCGCTGTGTGTGCTTTTGATAATGGGCGCCCCACGGTGAACAACCAACCCACGAAGAGGTTTCCATGCAAGCCGATGTGCTCGTCATCGGTGGTGGCAACGCTGCCCTGTGCGCTGCGCTGATGGCGCGTGAAGCAGGAGCCAGTGTGCTGCTGCTTGAAGCTGCGCCTAAGGCCTGGCGCGGCGGCAACTCCGCCCACACCAGAAACCTGCGCTGCATGCACGATGCGCCGCAGGATGTGCTGGTGCAGTCCTATCCGGAAGAAGAGTTCTGGCAAGACTTGTACAAGGTCACAGGCGGGAGTACCAATGAACATCTGGCCCGTATGGTGATCCGGGCCTCTTCCACTTGCCGAGGCTGGATGCGCCGCCACGGCGTGCGTTTCCAGCCCCCGCTGTCGGGTGCCTTGCACGTGGCCCGAACCAATGCATTTTTCATGGGTGGGGGAAAGGCACTGGTCAATGCCTACTTCCGTAGCGCGCAACGGATGGGGGTGCAGGTGCGTTACGAAGCGCCTGTGGAGCGGCTCGAAATCGAGGCCGGTATCTTCAAGGCCGCCTGGTGTAAGGGGCAGCGCATCACGGCCAAGGCTTGCGTCCTGGCAGCAGGTGGTTTCGAATCCAATCGCGCCTGGCTTCGACAGGCCTGGGGGCAGAACGAGCAGGGGGAATGGCCTGCAGACAATTTCCTGATCCGGGGCACGGCCTTCAATCAAGGCGTGCTGCTGCGCCACATGCTTGAAGATCACCGGGCCGATGGCATTGGGGATCCAACCCAGGCTCACATGGTGGCCATTGATGCGCGCGCCCCCCTGTACGACGGTGGAATTTGTACGCGTATCGATTGTGTCTCCCTGGGTGTGGTGGTGAATCGGCAGGCCCAGCGCTTTTACGACGAGGGGGAAGACTTCTGGCCCAAGCGTTACGCCATTTGGGGACGGCTAGTGGCCCAGCAGCCAGGGCAGATTGCCTATTCGATCATCGACAGCAAAGCCATCGGGCGCTTCATGCCGCCGGTGTTTTCAGGCGCCAGGGCCGATACCCTGGGCGAGCTGGCGGCTCAACTGGGCCTGGATGCAGCGGCTTTTGAAGAAACCATCGCCGCCTACAACGCGGCTTGCCAGCCCGGGCACTTTGATCACACTGTGCTCGATAACTGCCACACACGGGGCATTGCGCCGCAGAAATCCCATTGGGCGCTGCCGCTGGATCGGCCGCCTTTCTACGGCTATGCGTTGCGCCCTGGTGTCACCTTCACCTATTTGGGCCTGAGAGTGGACGATACCGCCGCCGTCCGTTTTGACGACCGGCCCAGCGCCAACCTGTTCGTGGCCGGGGAGATGATGGCCGGCAATGTGTTGGGCAAGGGCTATACGGCTGGGGTGGGCATGTCCATCGGGACGGCCTTTGGCCGCATCGCAGGCTTGAATGCGGCGCGGGTCGCCCAGGGCCTGCCAGTGCAAAGCGGCCCAGTGCGGGATATGGAGTGAGCGCCATGCAAGCCATTGACGCATTGACACAGCAGGCCAGGAATCTGGCCAATGCACAGCCCATACCGATGACGCCAGCAGAGCAGGAAGTGGCTCGGGTGCTGCAAATCTGCAATGCCTGTCGCTACTGCGAAGGGTTTTGCGCAGTGTTCCCGGCCATGACCCGCAGGCTGGAATTTGCCAGGGCCGACGTGCACTATCTGGCCAATCTGTGCCACAACTGTGGTGCCTGTTTGCATTCCTGCCAGTATGCGCTGCCGCATGAATTCGCCATCAGCATCCCCAGGGCCATGGCCGAGGTGCGGCAGCATACCTATGCCGCCTACGCCTGGCCCGCGCCATTGGGGCGGCTTTATGAGCGCAATGGCCTGACGCTGAGCCTGGCGCTGTTCGCTGCGTTGACGCTTTTTCTGCTGCTGTCCATCGCCTGGGCAGGCCGAGGGTGGGGCGTGCTTTTGGGGCGGATGGATCTGGGCGGCAATTTCTACAACCTGTTTCCACACAACCTACTGGTGGGGGTGTTCGCGCCAGTGTTTCTGTTTGCTGTGCTGGCGCTGGGCATGGGTGTGCGCCGCTTCTGGAGAGACATCAAGCCAGCCACCAGCGGGGCCGACCTCACTGCCCCGGCCACCTTGGAGTCGACGCACGACGTGCTGAAACTCAAATATCTGGACGGCGGGCATGGCGATGGCTGCCCCAACGAAGACGACGCCTTCACCCTGTCTCGGCGGCGCTGCCACCACCTGACCTTCTATGGCTTTTTGCTGTGCTTTGCGGCCACATCTGTGGGCACGCTCTACCACTATGTGTTTGGTCTGGTTGCGCCCTATGACCTGCCCAGCGTGCCCAAACTGCTGGGTGCCTGTGGCGGGGTGCTGATGATGCTGGGCACAGGTGGCCTGTGGCGCTTGCATCGTCGGCGCCATCCCGAGCACATCGCGCGGTCGCAAAAGCCCATGGACCTGGGCTTCATTGCCCTGCTGTTTCTGGTGGCGGCAACGGGCATGGCACTTTGGATGGGGCGCGCTACGCCGGCATTGGCTGCGCTGCTGTGCCTGCATCTTGCGGCCGTCATGGCGCTGTTCCTGACCTTGCCCTACGGCAAGTTTGCGCACGGGATTTTCCGCACCGCAGCGCTGTTGCGACACAACACAGAAAAACGTCGCCCCAATCCGGTGGGGTTGGGCGCGGATTGATTTTTCAATGAACTGGCACTGCAAGCCAGAAGGAGACCACGATGAAACGACGACATGCGCTTGCCGGCGCAGCCCTGGCTGCGACCTTGCTGGGCTGGGGATATAGCCCAGCGACGGCACAAACATTTCCACCCCCGAAACCCGTGACCATGGTGGTGGGCTTTGCGCCTGGCGGTGCAGCCGACATGGCGGCCCGCTTGATTGCTAGCGAGCTGGGCAGCCTCGTTGGGCAATCGGTCGTGGTGGAAAACCGCGCTGGCGCTGGCGGCAACATCGCCCATGCCTTGGTGGCCAAAGGCCCCAAGGACGGCAGCATGCTGCTGTTCGGCTCGGTGGGGCCATTGACGATCGCGCCCCACCTGATGAAGCTCAACTATGATCCATTCAAAGACCTTGCGCCCGTCTCCGGCGGGGTGCATTTCCCCAACCTGCTGGTGGTGCACCAAGGCACAGGCATGAAGCGCTTTGCCGACTTCATTGCAAAAGCCAAGGCACAGCCCGACACTGTGGAGTACGCATCTTCCGGGGCAGGCTCGGCCTCGCATCTGACCGGGGTTTTGCTGGGCCAGCGTGCCGGCGCAGCCATGGTGCATGTGCCCTACAAGGGCGGAGCGCCTGCCTTGCAGGACGTGCTCGGGCAAAGGGTGACGGCGTACTTTGCGGCGCCGCCCACCGCCATGCCCTATGTGGCCACCGGTCAGCTGACAGCCTTGGCAACGACGGGCTTGACGCGCCCAGACTACATGCCCGACGTGCCCACAGTGGCTGAATCTGGCTTCCCCGGATTCGAAGCGCTGAATTGGTACGCCTTTGTCGCGCCAGCCGGTACTCCCGATGCCGTGTTGGAGCAATGGAATGCGGCCATCGTGCAAGTGCTGGACAAGCCGGTCGTGAAGGATTCCTTGAAAAAGCACGGCTTGACGCCCCATCCCACGACCCGCCAGGGGCTTGCCGACTTCATGCAGGCGGAATACGACAAGTGGGGGCAGGTGGTCAAGGAGGGCAATCTGGCTGGAGCACGATAGAACCAGTTCGGCATCTCGGTGTGGGAGAGCAAGAAGCGGTTTGGGATAGATATCGAGCGCAAACCTCCCCAAGCTCTGCAGATATGCGAGCGATGTGGCGATTTGCGCAGCTTTGCCCAAAACCACTTCTTGCCTGCTTGCG
>JAUMYI010000312.1 GCA_030528705.1 Comamonadaceae bacterium
CAAGCTGCCGTGCCGTGACACCGCTTGCCTGTGGCCGCACAGGCATGGGCGTCATGGCAGCCCTGTCTTGTTGCTCCCATCACACAGGAAAGGAACGCACTTTTGAGTCATCCCGCCTCGCCTTCGCCCGCCCAGCCAGTTGCCGCCAGCGGCGGCAGCGCCATCAACTGGCCCGTGTTCTACGCGGCCTCGGCCATCATCGTCTCCATCATTGCCTTTGCCACCATCGCGCCGCAGGCGGCCGACCAGGCTTTCAAAGCGGTGCAGGCGGCCATCGTCGCCAATGGCAGCTGGTACTACGTGCTGACAGTGGCCATCATCTTGCTGGCCGTCATTTACCTGGGCTTTTCACGCTACGGCAGCATCCGCCTGGGGCCGGACCATGCCAAGCCCGATTACAGCAATGCCTCGTGGTTCGCGATGCTGTTTTCCGCCGGCATGGGCATTGGCCTGATGTTCTTTGGCGTGGCCGAGCCGGTGATGCACTTTCTGGCCCCGCCGCTGGGCGAGGGCGGCACGGTGCAGGCCGCGCGCGAGGCGATGCGCCTGACCTTTTTCCACTGGGGCGTGCACGCCTGGGCCATCTACGCCATCGTGGCGCTGGTGCTGGCCTTCTTCAGCTACCGCCACGGCCTGCCGCTGACGCTGCGCTCGGCCCTCTACCCGCTCATTGGCGACAAGATCAACGGCCCCATCGGTCACGCGGTGGACGTGTTTGCCGTGGTCGGCACGCTCTTTGGCGTGGCCACCTCGCTGGGCTATGGCGTGCTGCAGGTCAACGCCGGGCTGAACCACGTCTTCCCCTCGATCCCGGTGTCGGTGACCACGCAGATCGTGCTGATCGTGGCCATCACCGCGCTGGCCACGGTGTCGGTGGCCACGGGGCTGGATCGCGGGGTGAAGCTGCTCTCGGAGCTCAACCTCGGGCTGGCGGCGCTGCTGCTGCTGTTCGTGCTGCTGGCTGGCTCCACCGTGCTGCTGCTGCAATCGCTGGTGCAGAACGTGGGCTACTACGCCTCCAACATCGTGAACATGACCTTCAACCTGTTCGCTTACCAGAAGACCGACTGGATCGGCGGCTGGACCATCCTCTACTGGGGCTGGTGGTTGAGCTGGGCGCCCTTCGTGGGCCTGTTCATCGCGCGCGTCTCGCGCGGGCGCACCATCCGCGAGTTCGTCATCGGCGTGCTGCTGGTGCCCACGGGCTTTACCTTCATGTGGATGAGCTTCTTTGGCAACTCGGCCATCGACATGATCCTCAACCAGGGCATGGCCGAGCTGGGCCAGATCGTCTCGCAGGACGTGTCGCTGGCGCTGTTCTCCTTTCTGGAGCGGCTGCCGTTTTCCAGCCTGTTCATCTACGTGGCGCTGTTCATGGTAGTGGTGTTCTTCGTCACCTCGGCCGACTCCGGCGCGCTGGTGATGGACATGCTGTGCGCCCACGGCAAGACCAGCGCCCATCTGGGCTACCGCCTGTACTGGGCCATCGGCTCGGGCGTGGTGGCCATCGTGCTGCTGCTGGCCGGCGGCCTGGGCGCCTTGCAGACCATGGCCATCGCCAGCGCCCTGCCCTTCGTCACCGTGCTGATGGTGGCCATGTACGGCCTGTTCAAGGCGCTGCGCGTGGACATGCAAAAGCAGCTGGTGCAGCAACTGGCCGCGCCCACTGCCGCGCCCATGATGCGCGCGCGCGGCGCCTGGCGCGAGCGCCTGCACGTCATCATGGACTTTCCCGACCAGAAGGCAGTGCACCGCTTCGTGGACGGCATGGTGGCCCAGGCCTGCCGCGACGTGGCCGAGGAGCTGGGCACGCTGGGCGTGCAGGCGCAGGTCAGCCAACCCGCGCCTGGCCAGGTGGTGCTGACCACCAACCACGGCAGCGAGATCGACTTCACCTACCGCGTCGTCGCCACCGCCCACGCGCAGCCAGCCTTTGTGCACGGCGATGGCAACCCTGCCGCCGCCGCCGATGCGCCGCAGTACTACCGCGCCGAGGTGCACCTGGGCCAGGGCGGGCAGGACTACGACATCATGGGCTGGAGCAAGGACGGCGTGATCAACGACATCATCGACCAGTACCACAAGCACATGCACCTGCTGCACAGCCTGCGCTGAG
>JAUMYI010000023.1 GCA_030528705.1 Comamonadaceae bacterium
GCAGGGGCAGCGGCTGGGCCGCAAGCGCCATGGCGCGGCGGGCTGGAGATGGCGGCGGCGATGACGATCTCCGGCACCATTGGCTGGATGGTGGTGTCCTCGGGCCGGCCGGTGGCGGAGGTGGTGTTCTGGCGCTGCCTGTTTGGCGCGCTGACGCTGCTGCCGGTGTGCCTGGCGCTGGGGCAGTTGCGCCGCGCGGCCTGGCCCAGCGCGCGGCAGTTGGCGCTGGCGGCCTGTGCCGGCGTGGCCATCGTGCTCAATTGGCTGCTGCTGTTTGGCGCCTATGGGCGCACGTCGATTTCGGTGGCGACGGTGGTCTACAACACGCAGCCGTTCATGCTGGTGGGCCTGGGCGCGCTGCTGCTGGGCGAGCGGCCGGGGTTGGCGCGCTGGCTGTGGCTGCTGCTGTCCTTTGGCGGGGTGGCGCTGGTGGCGCAGGCGCGGCCCGGCGGGGCCAGCGGCGCTTATCTGGCCGGGGTGGGCATGGCGCTGGGCGCGGCTTTTTTCTATGCGCTGGCGGCCTTCATCGCCAAGCGGCTGCGCGGCGTGCCGCCGCAGTTGCTCAGCCTGATGCACACCGTGGTGGGCGTGGCGCTGCTGTGGCCGGCCATGCCGCAGGCCGGGGCCGTGGCGGCGGGCAGCTGGCCCTGGCTGGTGGCCCTGGGCGTGGTGCACACCGGGCTGATGTACATCCTGCTGTATGGGGCCATCCAGCGCCTGCCCACGTATTTGACTGGGGCGCTGTCGTTTCTCTACCCGCTGGTGGCGCTGGCGGTGGATGTCTGGGCCTTTGGCCAGTGGCCCGGCCCTCTGCAGTGGCTGGGCGGGGCGCTGGTGTTGCTGGGGGCGGCAGGCATGGTGCTGGGCTGGCATGGGCCCTGGCGCCGTTGAGCGCCCGGCATCGAATCAGGCCTCTCCCTCGCGGTAGTGGCGCTGATCTTCGGCCTGCTCGGCCTGGGTGCGGCGGGCGCGGTCTATCCATTGGAACAGCTCGCGGTAGGCCTTGCCTTTGCGCGGCGCCTTGCCCTGGGCGGTTTCGGCGGCGCTGGCCGCTGGGCTTTCCTTGCGAGCTTGGCGGATCAGGCTGCGCAGTTGCTGCACGTCACCAGCCGGGTATTGCTGCAGCCATTGGGTCAGGGCCTGGTCGTCGGCCAGCAGGCGCTCGCGCCACTGCTCGGCCTCGTGCAGGGCCTGCTTTTCTTCGGCGCTGCCGCTTTTCTGGATGTCCAGCGCGGCGCGGATGGCGTCGATCTCGGCGGCGTCCAGCCGGCGCATGAGCTTGCCCACGTACTGCATTTGGCGCCGCCGGCCTTCGAAATCGCTGATGCGCCGCGCCTCCTGCAGGGCTTCGCACAGCGCATCGGGCAGCGCCAGCCGGGCAAACAGCTCGCTGCGCAGCCCCAGCAGCGCCTCACCCAGGGCCTGCAGCTCATGGCTTTCGCGCTTTTTGTCGCTTTTGCTGACTTCACGGCCTTTGAGCTCAGCCTTGAATTGCTGGTCTTCTTCGCTGCCTGCGGCAACGAAATGGCCGCGCACGAAATAGCCTCGGGGGGATTTTCTCTGCATGGGTCGGGATGGGCGCCAGGCCCGCTCAGGGGCCAGGAAAGGTCTGCACGATGACAGCGGCCATGGAAAATGGCATCGGCCGCCCATCGGGCGGCCGCAAGTATCATACCGGCCATCATGAAGCCAGTCTCCCGAAACCGCTCTTCCCGCGCGCGCGCAGCGGCCCGTCAGGCGCCGCCCGCGCAGCCCTTTTCCTACACCCGCGAGCAATTCCAAGCCTTGGCGCACCAGGCGCTGGCCGAGGCCAAGAAGCTCGGCGCCACGGCCGCAGCGGCCGAGGTTTCCGAGGGCTCCGGCCTGTCGGTCAGCGTGCGCCAGGGTGAGCTGGAGACGGTGGAGCGCAACCGCGACAAGTCGCTGGGCATCACGGTGTTCATCGGCCAGCGCCGCGGCAATGCCAGCACTTGCGATTTCTCCGCCGCGGCCGTGGCGCAGACGGTGCAAGCCGCCTACGACATTGCCCGCCACACGGCCGAGGACCCGCACGCGGGCTTGGCCGATGCGGCCGACATTGCCGCGCCGGGCACGCACCTGGAGCTTGATCTGTGCCACCCCTGGATGATCGACAGCGAGGCCGCCGCGGCGCTGGCGCTGCGCTGCGAGCAGGCCGCCTTCCAGACCAGCGGCCTGATCACCAACAGCGAAGGCGCCAGCGTCTCGGCCCAGCATGGGCATTTCTATGCGGCGCACACCAATGGCTTCGAGGGCGGCTATGCCAGCTCGCGCCACAGCCTGTCGGTGGCGCCGATTGCGGGCAAGGGCGCGAACATGCAGCGCGACCATTGGTACAGCTCAATGCGCGATGCGCGGCGCCTGGCCACGCCCGAGCGCATTGGCCGCTATGCGGCCGAGCGCGCGCTCTCGCGCCTGGGCAGCCGCCGCATCACCACGCGGCAATGCCCGGTGCTGTTCGAGGCGCCGCTGGCCGCCGGCCTGTTGGGGGCCTTCACGCAGGCCATCAGCGGCGCGGCGCTGTACCGCCAAAGCAGCTTTTTGCCCGATTCGCTGGGCCAGCAGGTCTTCCCTGAGCACATCGAGATCGAGGAAAACCCCTTTTTGCTCGGCGGCAAGGGCAGCGCGCCCTTCGATGCCGAGGGCGTGCGCGTGGCGCCGCGCCACGTGGTGCGCGATGGCCGCGTGCAAGGCTATTTCCTCAGCAGCTACACGGCGCGCAAGCTGGGCATGCGCAGCACCGGCAATGCCGGCGGCTCGCACAATCTGTGCCTGAGCTCGACCCAGACGCAGTCCTGCGACGACCTGCCGGCCATGCTGCAAAAGCTGGACACCGGGCTGTTCGTCATCGAGCTGATGGGCCAGGGCGTCAACGGCGTGACCGGCGACTACTCGCGCGGCGCCAGCGGCTTCTGGGTCGAGAACGGCCAGATCGCCTTCCCGGTGCAGGAGATCACCATCGCCGGCAACCTCAAGGACATGTTCATGGGCATCGAGGCTGTGGGCGCCGATGCCTACACCTACGGGGCCAAGACCTGCGGCTCGGTGCTGATCAACCGCATGACGGTCGCCGGCGGCTGAGCGCCCCCGGCGCCGCACAAACGCCCGCGCCGCATCAGGCCATGCGCGGCAGGCGGCGCATCACGATAGGCACCAGCAGCAGCGTGCACAGCGCCAGACCCCACAGCGGCCACAGGCCGGCGTGGCCGGCCCAGCGCGCATAGGGGGTGATGCTGGCGGCCTCGCCGGCCTGGCCCACGCCGCGCACCTGGCCGCTGAGCACCTGCACGCTGGCGCGCTCGGCCCTGGCCTGCACCTGGCCGCGGTGGTCGATGATGGCCGTAGCGCCGGTGTTGGTGGCGCGCACCATGGGGCGCTCGAGCTCCAGCGCGCGCATGCGGCTGATGTGCAGATGCTGGTCGATCACCACGCCATCGCCAAACCAGCCGATGTTGCTAAAGTTCACCAGCACGGTGGGGGCCTGGGCGGGCTCGGCAAAGCGCCGCGCCAGCTCCTCGCCGAACAAGTCCTCATAGCAAATATTGGGCGCGAAGCGTTCGCCCTGCCAAGCAAACGAGGGCTGCACCGGCAGGCCGCGGCTGAAGCTGTCCAGCGGGATGTCCATCAGGTCGTTGAACCACTGGAACATCGGCGGCACGAATTCGCCGAACGGCACCAGGTGCGATTTGCTATAGACATAGTCCGGCTCGCCAGGGCGGATGCCCGCCACCGAGTTGGTATAGCCAGAGGCCGCATCGCCCAGCGGCCGCCCGGTGAGCAAGGCCTGCTGGCCGCTGCGGTAAGGCGCGGTGACGACCTCCAAATAGCTGCTGGGCAAATCCCGCTCCAGCACCGGGATGGCGGTTTCCGGCGCAATGACCAGCGACTCCTTGCGCTGCAAGAACTGGCGCCCATACCAGTTGAGCGAATCCATGACGCCGGTGCTGGGGTCGAACTTCTCGGCAATCGGGATGTTGCCCTGCAGCAGCGCCAGCGCCACCGGCGGGCGCTGGGCCAGCGCGGCATCGGCCTGGGCCCATTGCGCCGCCTGCCACTGGCCGCCGTAGTGCAGGCCCGCGGCCAGCGCCCCCAGCCACAGCAGCGGCGAGAGCAGCCGCGGCGCCGAGACCGGCAGGCGCGCCACATGGATGAAGCGCCCGAAGATGTAGCCGGGCACGGCCAGCAGCGCCAGCGCCAGCAGCGCCGCAGCCAGCGCCGCCACGGCGCCGATGCCGTACACGCCCACCCAGCGCGCCAGCGGCGCCAGCGGGCCATCGACGTGGGCATAGCCAATGCCCCCCCAGGGAAAGCCCGTCAGCCACTGGCCGCGGGCCAGCTCAGCCAGCGTCCAGCAAGCGGCAAACACCACGGCGCTGCCCAGGTAGCCATGCACGCGCGCATACCAGTACAGCACGGCGGCCGCGCCGTAGTACAGCGCCAGCGCCCCGGCCAGCGCGGCCACGCCGGCTGCGGCCAGCGGCGCGGGCAGGCCGCCGAAGACGTGCATCGAGGTGTACAGCCAGGCAAACGCCGCCGCCAGCCAGCAGGCGGCAAACCACCAGCCGCGCCAGGCGGCCTGCCAGGGGCTGCGGCTGCCATCGAGGAACAGAAAAAAGCCGCCCAGCGCCAGCAGCTGGGCCCACCAATTGGGCTGGCCCTGGGCATCGGCCAGGGCCCAGGCCTGCACGGCGCCCAGCAAGGGCAAAAAGAACAAAGCCGCCAGGCGGTCAGGTCGAAGCAAGCGCAGCATGGGTCGTGCAAAAGAAAAGGGAAGTGCCATTGCGGCAGGATGCGCGCAATGGTAGCGGGCCTGACGGAGCGGATATTACATATCGTCACAACACTGCAAACCGCGCTCTGGGCAAGCGCAGGCAGTTTTCGGGCAAAAGCAGCATGGCCCGTGGCCCGCGCGTCATCCCGTCACGGGGCCGCAAAGTGCCGGCGCGCAGAGCCAGCGGCCAGGCCTCACCCTTGCGGCGGCGCTGGGCGCGTGACGCGGAACCAGCGGATGGCGCCGCCCTTGGCGTGCAGTACGTCGAAATGCAGGCCGGCCAGCGTCACGCTCTCGCCACGCGCCGGCACATGGCCCAGCACGTGCGCCACCAGCCCGCCAATGGTTTCGAGCTCATCTTGCGTGTCGGCCTCGGGCAGCGTGACTTCAAAGTACTCCTGCACCTTGCCGATGGGCGTGTCACCGCGCACGCGCCAGCTGCCATTGGCCAGCGCGTAGATTTCGCCCAGATCTTCGGGCTCATCGAACTCGTCCTCGATCTCGCCGACGATTTCTTCGAGCACGTCCTCAATGGTGATCAGCCCGGAGGTGCGCCCGAACTCATCGACCAGAATGGCCATGTGATTGCGGTGCAGGCGGAACTCGCGCAGCAAGTCGTTGAGGCGCTTGGTCTCGGGCAGCAGCAGCGGCGCGCGCAGCAGCGAGCGGATGTTCAGCTCGGGCGCGCGCTGCAGCTTGAGCAGGTTCTTGGCCAGCAGCACGCCGATGATGTTCTCGCGCGAGCCTTCGTAGACCGGAAAGCGCGAGTGCGCGGTGCGGATCACCGTGGCCAGCAGCTCTTCATAGGGCGCGTCCACGTCCAGCATGTCCATGCGCGAGGCAGCGACCATGGCGTCGGCGGCTGTCATGGACTCCATGCGGATGACGCGCTCGAGCATGATGCGCACCTCGGGCTTGATGGTGTCCTGCTCCTCTGCCGCGGCAATGGTGTCGATCAGGGCCTGCGGCGTGGCCGGCGGCGGATACAGCAAGTGGGCGATGCGCTGGCGCAGGCTGCGCTTTTCTTCTTTTTCGTTGGCGCGCGCGGGGGCGTGGTCGGACGTCACGAAAGCAATGCGCCCGCAAGGGGCGATGGTTGGACACGGGCGCAAGCATAGCCGAAGTCGCCCCAGCACTGCCGGCCTGGCCGGCCTGCGGCCAGGCCATGCGCGCGGCGCTGCAGCATGCCAATGCACAACGGCCCCGGCGGCCTTTGTGGCTGCCGGGGCCGATCGCCCTGCTGCGCCTATGCGCCGTCAATCCTGCTTCTGCGCTGGCGGGGCGTCTGGCTGCTGCTCAGGCTCGGGCCTGGCCTCGGGCTTGCGGTGCATGCCCATGCCCCAGAGGTTGTCCAGAAAGGACTGGAACTGGTAGGCCTGCACTTTCATGCGGTAGTCGATCTCGCCGATTTGATCCTCGAAGGCCTCCGTCAGGCGCGAGTTCAGATTGGGCTTGGGCAGCTTCAGATAGGCCTCGGATTCACTGCCTTCGCGGTGCACCGTAGCGCCAGCATTGCGCGCAATCTTCAGCATGGGCGCGTTTTCACTGAGGGCATGGATGTACATGGTCTCCACCCCCTCGTTGCGCGCATGCATCATGGCGCGGTCGTAGAGTTTGGCGCCCAGGCTGCGCCCGCGGTACTTGCTCAGCACCGACACGCCGAACTCCGCCGCGCGCGGCTTGCCAGGCGTGGGGGGATCGAAGGCCAGATGGGCCATGGCGATCAGCTCCAGCTTGCGGTTGTGGATGCCGTAGATCTCGTCGCGCTGGAAATCCAGCCCCTGCACGTAACGGCGCACCTGCGCGTCCGAGGCGGGGTAGCCAAAGCGCAAGTAGCGGTCGCGCTCGGTCAGGCTGAGCAAATGCTCCAGGATTTGCTCGCGATGCGTGGGCCCCAGCGCACGAATCGGGATGTGCAAAGGCTGCGGCGCACGCCGCTCCTTGGCATCGCCTGGCACTGCCGAAGAGGAAGAAGAACGTTTCGTGTCGATCATGGGCTTGCTACACAAAAAGGTCGGCGGGGGATGGGCGGCGCAGCGCGGTTTCAGGAACCTGTTCACGCCATAGCTCCCAAAGGGCCTTTTGCAACACATTGCAAAGAATGATCGGGAAAACCCTCTATGCAAAGGACGCCAGATGCAATATAGGGCGCATGGCCGATCAATGCAACGAGCCGAATTTTGGTTGACAGGCCAAAGCGGTTGCTTGCGCCGCTGACTCCGTCATGGGCTGCCTGGTGGCAGCCAGGGTGCCGGGCCAAGTCTGCACGAACCCTGCGGCTGGCCACAGCACCGCGTCTTGCACACCAGCAACAATGTGTCGCGCAGCAGACTGCCCAGGCCGCCGCTTCTACTGAGCCTATGGCTGCAGCGTCACGTGCACCATGCCCGGCATATTGTCCCGGGCCCAGGGCCAGGCCCGCAGCCATTGCAAGTACCAGGCAGGCCAGGCGCGGTAGTGGCTGTAGCCAATCCAGCGCACTTCAACCCTGTGGCCCAGCCATTGCTTCATCTGCGCCGACACGGCGCTGGCGCCTATGCCCCAGCGCATGGCCGGCACCCGATAGTGGCTGGTTTTCCAAAGCCCTCCGGGGCTTTGCGTGAGGGCCGCAACCCAAGGCGGCACCACGTCGAACATGAGCTGCAGGGGCGCAGCGCCAGCGCCAAAGCGCGCGGCCACGGCTTGCAGCAAATGCTGTACCTGCTGCTCGCTCAAGTACATCAGCATGCCCTGGGCGCTGATGAAGACCGGCCCCTGCGCATCCACCAACTCCATCCATGCCGGGTTGCATGCATCGCCGCGCCAATGCTTCAGGCGCGGCGTGGCCGCTGAGCCAGGAACGATGAAATGCTCGCGCAGGGCGATGGCCTCAGGCGTGTCAATGGCCAGCCAGCGCGCCCGGCCGTTGTCCAAGCGCAGGCATTGCGTCTCCAGGCCGCAGCCGAGCTCGACCACGGTGCCCGCCGGGTGCTCGCCCAGCCAGTGGCCAATCACGGCATCGAAGGCCTGGGCCCGCGCTGCGTGCGAAGAGTCGGGCGGGCCAAAGTGCTGCTCGAACGGGTAGTCGATGGCCGCGTAGATGCGCTCGGCATGCGGGTCGCGGAAAAAGGCATCACCGCGCAGCGACTCGCTGGCACGGTTGTGCAGCGTCCACAGCATGGTTTCGGGCACGGCCTGGAGGTGAACGCGCATGGGCATTGTGGGCTACTTTCGCAAATGACAAGCCAGCCGGGCTGGCTTGCGCGGCAGCATACCCAGGGCCATGCCCGGCGGGCAATGCGGCCTTACCCTCAGAGCCGGTTCAGCATCTTGGCGCGCGTTGGGCAGGCAGCGTTTGGCCCTTGGGGATGGGCTGCGCCACACAAGCAAAACGCCCCAGAGCGCGTTATGCACTTTTGGCCCGCAGCAAGGAGGCGGCCCGGCAACCCCTTACTGCGGACGCTGCATGTTGCAGCGGTGCGGCATTTGGGCCTGCTCGGGCGTGAGGCTGCGCACGACCTCGAAGCCATAGCCCGAGCCTTCGACGTCAAAGGGCACGGCCTGGCTGCCGGCTTTTTGCATGCGCCCGACCACCAGCGGCTGCTGGAACTGGTGATCGGCCGCGCGCATCTGGCCGGCCTGGCCGGCCAGCTCCACTTGCAGGCCCTCCAGGGCCAGCGCCACGGCGGCCGGCTCGGTGCTGCCGGCCTTTTCCATCGCGGCGGCCAGCGCCTCGATCAGCAGTTGCATGCGCATGTGCACGTAGTCGTCAGCGGGCCTGGGAAAGCGCTCGCGGAAGGACTGGTAGAACGCGCGGCTGGCCTGGCCCGGCTTGTTGGGCAACCAGTCGGCCACGGCAATGACCTTGCCGATGCCGGCATCGCCAATGGCCGCTGGCGCGCCCAGCGCATTGCCGTAGAAGGTGTAGAAGCTGCCGTCAAAGCCCACCTCGCCGGCGGCCTTGATGAACAGCGTCAAATCATTGCCCCAGTTGCCGGTGATCACGGCCTGCGCCCCGCTGGCCTTGATCTTGGCGCCGTAGGGGGCGAAGTCCTTGATGCGGCCCACGGGGTGGTATTCCTCGGCGACGATTTCGATGTCCGGGCGGCGCTGGCCCAGCTGGCGGCGCGCCTCGCGCAGCACGGCGTGGCCAAAGCTGTAGTCCTGGCCGAACAGATAGACCTTCTTGATGGCGGTGTCGGCCTGCAGCACGTCCATCAGCGCATTCATGCGCATGTCGGCATGGGCGTCGAAGCGGAAATGCCAGAAGCTGCACTTCTCATTGGTCAGCGCCGGATCGACGGCCGAGTAATTGAGAAACAGCATGCGCTGCTGCGGGGTGCGCTGGTTGTTCTTTTCCACCGCGTTGAGGATGGCCTCGGCCGTGGCCGAGGAGTTGCCCTGTAGCACGTACTGCGCCCCGGCATCGCGCGCCGATTGCAGCGCGGCCAGCGCCTCGTCGCTCTGGCCCTTGCTGTCAAAGCGCAGCAGCTGCAGCGGGCGCTTGCCGCCTTGCTCTGCGGGCAGGGCCACGCCGCCGCGGGCGTTGACGCGCTCGACCGCCCAGGCCAGGTTGCGAAACACCGCCTCGCCGGTGTTGGCAAACGGGCCCGAGAGGCTTTCGACCAGGGCCAGGCGGATGGGCTCGCCTTTGGGCTGTGCGGCCGCAGGGGCCTGCGCCCAGGCAGGCCATGCCGCACAGGCCGCGAGCAAGCCGCCCAGCAGCCATCGGCGGGAAGTGGTTTTCAGTGTGGGAGTCTGGCGTGTCATTGCGTGTCCTTTGGCAAAGCATTCGACGAGATGGGGCATTATCCTTGGGCGTTTTTGCTCATTTGAAAGCACTACATGTGCACATTCGCAATGAAAAAGAGGTGAGTTTTTCAACTTTTCCAGTGAGTTAAAGAAAATTGCTGCAAACTGCATCTTTCTGCACTGAAATCTTCACTCCAGGCCGGACTGCTCGCCCAGACCAAGACGCATTGGCAAAACTGCAGATGTGCTGTGCCGATGCGCCTACCGGCAAAGGGCAAGAGCACACAACTGTTGCAGGCCAAGCACCTGCCCCGATTGCAAGGGTGCGGCATAAAATCCGGCCCGTGCCCGGCGCCGCCCAGGCTGTCTCCCCTTTGTCTGACCACCCACTATGAGCCACGCATCCTCCCCCGCCGCTGCCAGCATCGAGTTGCTGGCCAAGGACTTGAACGAAAACGGCGGTGTGTTCTGCCCCAGCCCGGTGGCCGGCATGCCGCTGTGGAACCACCACCCGCGCGTGTTCCTGGACATCGCCCACACCGGCCAGGCGCGCTGCCCTTACTGCGGCACGCACTACCACCTCAAGGCCGGCGAAGTCTTTCGCGGCCATTGAGCGCCGCGCCGCGGCCCCAGCGGCGGCAAGCCCGCACAGGTGCTGCCCCCCGCCGCCGCGACGCCCCATCCCGCTTTGCCACCCAGGCCTTGCCGCATCCACCCGCATGCCCCCTTTCTGGCCCCAGCACCTGAGCAGTGCAGCAGTCTTCTTGATCCCCGCGCTGGCGCTGTGGCTGCCCTCGGGCTATTCCTGGGGCGCGGCGCTGCTTCTGCTGGCGGCGCTGTGCAGCTTGCGGCACTGGCCGCGCCTGCCGGTCGATGCCGCCACGCGCTGGCTGGCCGCAGCCATGGCGCTGATGGGCCTGCTGTGGATCTTCCTCTCCGATCCGGCCGCCGGCCTGGGGCGCTGGGATCGGCCGCTCAAATTCCTGCTGGCCCTGCCCTGCCTGTTCTTTGCCGCCGCCTTTCCGGCCAGGCCGCGCGCCCTGTTCTGGGGCACGCTGCTGGGTTGCCTGGGCGCAGGCGGCATTGCCCTCTGGCAGGTGTTCGTGCTGGACTACTGGCGCGCCACGGGCACGACCAATGCCATCCAGTACGGCAATCTGGCCTTGCAACTGGCAGTGATGCTGGCGGCGCTGAGCTGCGGCACGCTGTTCACCCGCGACCGCTGGGCCAGGCCGCGCCAGCGCGGCCTAATGGCCCTGGCCATGGTGGCGATGCTGGCCGGCTGTCTGGCCTCGGTGCTATCACTCTCGCGCGGCGGCTGGCTGGCCCTGCTGCTGGCTTTGCCGTTGGCCCTGGCACTGGCCAAAAGCGCCCGCCCGGCGCTGGCGCTGGGCCTGGGCGGCGCCTTCCTGGCGTCGATGACCATGGTGGCCGTGGCCAAGCCGCAAATGCTCAACGAACGCTGGCAGCGCACCGTGGGCGAGGTGGCCCAGTTCGAGGCCCGGCACGGGGCCGACAGTTCCATCGGCCAGCGCCTGGAGCACTGGCGTCTGGCCTGGGACATGGGCCTGGAAAAACCCCTGCTGGGCTGGTCGGTGCCCGGCTACATGCAGGAGAAGCTGCTGCGCGTGCAGGCCGGCCAGTACCGCGACGCCATCCTGGAATACCAGCACGTGCACAACGAAGTGCTGGACGTGTTCGTCAAAACCGGGCTGGTGGGCGTGGCGGTGCTGGGCTTTTTCTATCTGGTGCCGATGCGCGTGTTCTGGCCGCAGCGCGGCCACCAGGGGCAGCGTAGCGGCAGCTGCAGGCCACGCCTGCAGGCGTTGCAAGCCCAGCAGCGGGCTTTGGAGCTGGCCGGGCTGAGTCTGCCGGTGATGTTCGTCGGCTACGGCATCACGCAGGTGTTCTATGCCCACAACAGCGGCATCATGTTCTACCTTTTCATGACCATCGCGGTCTGGAGTTGTTTGCGCGGCGTGCGCCAGCAGATCGCCCAGCTCACCGCCAGCGGGCCGGCCACACCGGCGGCCACGCCGTGAGCGCGCCGCACCGCCCCAGCCCTGGCGCGCGCCCGCGCGTGCTGCACTTCGTCACCGGCGGCTTTTCCGGCGCCACGCAGGTGGCCATCGACCTGGTGCGCGCCCACCTGCACAGCGGCCAGTTCGAGCCCCGGCTGGTACTGCGCCGCAAGCGCCAGACGCCGCCAGAGAAGGTGGCCGCGCTGCGCGCGCAGGGCCTGCCAGTGGACGTCGTCAGCGGCTGGAGCCACTGGGCCACGATCTGGCAACTGCGGCGCATCTGCCTGCAGTGGCGGCCCGACATCCTGGTGGCGCACGGCTTCAGCGAACACCTGTGGGGCCGCTACGCCGGGCTGTGGGCCAAAGTGCCGCTGCTGGTGCACGTGGAGCACAACAGCCGCGAGCGCTACACCCCCTGGCGGCTGGCCCAGGCGCGCTGGCTGGCGCAGCGCACGGCCTGCATCATCGGCTGCTCCCAAGGGGTGCGCGAGAGCCTGCTGGCCCTGGGCTTTGCACCGCAGAAAACCATCGCCATCCCCAATGGCATTGCATTGCAGCCCTACGCCCAGGCCGATGCCCTGCCGCTGGCCCAGCGCAGCCCCGGGCTGGTGATGGTGGCGCGCTTTGCCCGGCAAAAAGACCATGCCTGCTTGCTGCACGCCCTGGCCGCGTTGCGCCAGCGCGGCCTGCAGCCCACGCTGTGGCTGGCCGGCGGCGGCAGCCAGCGCCTGGAGCGCCGCGCCCGGGCCTTGGCGCAGCGGCTGGGCCTGGGCGAGCAAGTGCAGTTGCTGGGCCGCTGCGAGGACGTGCCCGGCCTGCTGATGGGCCAGCGCATTTGCGTGCTCTGCAGCCATTACGAAGGCATGCCGCTGGCGCTGATCGAAGGCATGGCCGCCGGCTGCGCCGTGGTCGGCTCGCGCGTGCCGGGCATTCAGGAAGTCATCGCGCACGAGCGCAACGGCCTGCTGGCCGCGCCGGGCGACCCGCTGGCGCTGGCCGATGCGCTTGAGCGCCTGCTGCGCGAGCCGGCCTGGGCCGCCAATCTGGCCGCCCAAGGCCGCCGCGATGCCCTGGCGCTCTACAGCCAGCAGCGCATGCAGGCAGCCTACGAGGCGCAGTTCCTGCAGCTGCTGGCCCAAGGCAGGCCCGCACCATGAGCGCGCGCCCTTGGCTGAGTGTGCTGGTGCCTGTCTACAACGTGCAGGACTACCTGGGCGAGTGCATCGCCTCGCTGATGCAACAGCTCGAGGGTGTGCCCGGCGTGCAGGTGCTGCTGCTCGACGATGCCTCCAGCGACGGCTCGGCCGCGCTGGCGCGGCAACTGCAGGCGCGCTGGCCCGGCGCGCTGCAACTGCTGCGGCACCCGCACAACCAAGGCCTGAGCGCGGCGCGCAACAGCCTGCTGGCCGCCAGCAGCGGCGCCTACATCTGGTTTCTCGACTCCGATGATTTCCTGCAACCCGGCGCCATCGCCAGCCTGCGCCAGGCCATCCAAAGCCACGCCCCGGACTTGGTGCTGTGCGACTTCAGCCTGTGGCGCGCCCAGCCGCGCCTGAAGCACCGCCTGCGCGGCGAAGCGCACCGGCGCAGCTTCCTCGGCCCGGCGCGCGCCCTGCTGCGCGATCGCGCGGCCCTGCTGCAAGGCATGCTGCTGGGCGGGCAAATGCACGCCTGGTCCAAGATCGCCCGCCGCGAGCTGTGGCAGGGCCTGCAGTTCCCGCCCGGGGCCTATTTCGAGGACATGGCCACCATGCCGCGGCTATTGCTGCGCGCGCGCAGCGCCATCCACCTGCCCGAGCCCTGGGTCGCCTACCGCCAGCGCGCCGGCAGCATTCTGGCGGGCATGAATGCCGCCAAGGCCGCCGATTTGTCGCGCGCGCTGCGCCCCTTCGTGCAGGACTGGCGCCACTGCGCCCAGAGCGAGCCGGAACTGGCCAGCGAGGCCGTGCGCTTTGCCATCGCCCACCTGGCAGCGCGCAACTACCTGGGCGCGCTGCGCGCCCTGCAACGCGCCGCGCCGCCCCCTGCCCAGGCCCAGGCGCTGGCCCGCCAATTCGCGCAAGACTATCTGGCCTGCAGCCCGCTGCCGCCCGCTGCCCTGCTGCGCGGCTACCTGCGCCGCGGCTGGCTGCTGCGCTACGCGCGCACGCGCCAGGCCGCGCTGGCCGCCCCTGCCATTGCGGACACTGCCGCACCCACTGCCGCATGAGCGCCCCAGCCCCAACTCCCGCCACACCGCCCAGCGGCCCGCCCGCCAGCCCGCCCGCGCTGGGCTGGCGCCTGCGCGGCGAGCTGCTGCTGGCGCGCCTGCTCAAGCACTGGTACGGCTGGCGTCGCCCGGCGCTGCCGCCCTGGCAAGCGCCGCCGGCCCAGCTCTGGCAGATCGGCGCGGCCGCACCGGCCGGGCCAGCGCCCGCGCCAATCCCGCGCATTCTCTGGAGCTACTGGGACAGCGCCACGCCGCCGCCGCTGATCGCCCGCTGCCTGGCCAGCTGGCGCCAGCACCACCCGCACTGGCGCATCGAAGTGCTGGACCTGGCCCGCGCCCGCGCGCTGCTGCCCCATCTGCCTGCGGCGCTGCTGGCCGATTCGCCGCAGAAACTGGCCGACTGGCTGCGCCTGGCGCTGCTGCAACGCCATGGCGGCATCTGGCTGGACGCCAGCACCATCCTCACCGCGCCGCTGGACTGGGTGCTGCAGGCCCAGCAGGCGCACCGCAGCGAATACCTGGGCTTTTACCTGCAGCGATTTACCACCTCGGCCCAATACCCGGTGGTGGAGAACTGGTTCATGGCCGCCGCGCCGGGCAGCGCCTTCATCAACGCCTGGCAGCGCGAGTTCGACGCCGAAGCCGTGCCGCGCGGCAACAGCGGCTACTTGCAGCACCTCCGAGGCCTGGGCCTGCTGCCGGCGCTGCAACAGGCCATCGACGCGCCCGACTACCTGAGCATGCACCTGGCCGCGCAGCGCGTGCTGCAACGCACCGACGCCCACTACCGCCTGACGCTGTGGCCGGCCGAGGCCAGCGCCTTTGCCTACCACGTGCAGGCCGGCTGGCAGCGCGCGCGCCTGAAAAAACGCCTGCTCTTCATGCAGGCCGGCCCAGCCGCGGCGCCGCTGATCAAGCTGCGCGCGCCCGACCGGCGCAAGCTCGACCACTATCTGGCCGCCGGCCTGTACCTGCCGGGCAGCCTGGCTGGCCGCTATCTGATGGCGCCACCCGCCAGCCCTACGCCCAACGACGACGCCCATGCCCGCTGACCCCTTGACCGCACTGCCCTCTGCCACCCCAGCAGCCACCGCCGCCCCTGATGGCCTCTGGGCCAGCCCGCTGCTGCTGGGCCTGGCCGCCTGCGCCCTGCTGCTGGCGTTGGGCGCGGCAATGCTGGCCCTTTGGCTGCGCCGCCATGCCCGCCTCCAGCCCTTGCCTGCGCCAGCCGTGCAGTGCTGGCAGGGCGGCCCTGATAGGCCAAGCGATGCGGCCCAGAGTCTGCCGGAGACCATCCCGCGCCTGATCTGGACCTACTGGCACGAGGCCCAGCCCCCGCTGGTGGTGCAGCGCTGCATCGACGGCTGGCGCCGCCTGAACCCGCAGCACAGCGTGCAGCTGCTGCATGCGGGCAATGTGCGCCAGTTCCTGCCCGATCTGCCCGAGGCGCTGGCACGGCTGAACATCGCCAAGCAGACCGACTGGATGCGCCTGGCGCTGCTGCAGCGCCACGGCGGCATCTGGATGGACGCCTCAATCATCCTCACGCGCCCGCTGGACGAGTGGCTGCCGGCGCTGCAGCAGGCGCAGCGCGCCGATTTCGTCGGCTTTTACCTGGATGGCTACACCACCGCGCCGGACTTCCCGGTGATCGAAAGCTGGTTCCTGGCCGCCCCGGCCGGCAACCCCTTCATCGCGCAGTGGCTGGCGCGCTTTCACGCCGCCGTGGTCGAGCAGGGCACGGCCGGCTACCTGCAGGCGCTGCGCCAGCAAGGGCGCTTTGCCCAGTACACGCAAAACATCGGCCAGCCCAGCTACCACACCATCCACGTGGTGGCGCAAGAGGTGCTGCACCAGGCCGTGGCCCAGCCCCCGGCGCAGCCCTGGCGGCTGGCGCTGCTGCGCGCCGAGCACAGCGCCTATTGGCTGCATTTGCAAGCGCGCTGGAAGCGCCGCCCGCTCTACGCCCGCCTGCTGTGGGCGCGCGGCGATGCCCGCTGCTGGCCCGCGCTGGTCAAGCTGCGCGGCGGCGAGCGCAGCAAACTCGAACCTTGGCTGCGCCGCAGGCGCTGGCGCGCCGGCAGCCTGGCCGGGCGCTTTCTGGCCGGCTGAAGGCCAGCGCCGCAGGCACAAAAAAACACCGCCGCAGCCCGCGCCCCGTGGAAGGTGCGCGCGCTGCGCCAGTGCTGGCAGGCCAGCCCTGGCAAGGGCCGGCCCACAGTGGCCAATGCGAAAGCCAGGCCGAAGCAGCCGATCAGGCAATCGAGGCCTGGTAAATGGATTCGATCGAGTCCTCCAGCGCCTGGTTGAACTGCCCATCGCTTTGCTGCGCCGACAGGCCCTCGGTCAGCGCACGGCTGAAGCTGGCGATCACGCCTGGGTTGCGCGCCAGCTTGGCGTTGGCCTCCTGGCGGCTGTAGCCGCCCGAGAGCGCCACCACCTTGAGCACGCTGGGGTGCGCCACCAGCGCATCGAAAAAGCCATCGACCGTGGGCAGCGTCAGCTTGAGCATCACCGGCGTGGCGGCGGGGATCTTGTCCAGGCGCTGCAACAGGCCCTGCTTGAGTTCGGCCTCGATGGCCTGCTTGTCCGCCGCCTTGATGTCCACCTCCGGCTCGATGATGGGCACCAAGCCAGCGGCCAGCACCTGCTGCGCCAGCTCGAACTGTTGATCCAGCACCGCGGCAATGCCAGCCGGGTTGTTGGCCTTGATGACCGAACGCTCCTTGGTGCCGAACACGCCCTTGGCTTTGGCTCGCGCCAGCAGCTCGGCCAGGCCGGGGATGGGCTTCATCAGCTGCACGCCATCGGCCTCATCCTGCAGGCCTTTGTCGATCTTCAGAAAAGGCACGACGCGCTTGTCTTCCCACAGGTAGCTGGCCGCATTTTTGCCGTTGAAATCGCGCTCGAGCGTCATCTCAAACAAGATCGCCCCCAGCACGCGCCGGCCGTCAAAAGCCGGGCTGCTGACGATGCGGCTGCGCATCTGATGGACCAGATCGAACATCTGCGCCTCGCCGCTGTAGGCCGATTCCTCGATGCCGTAGAGCTTGAGCGCCTTGGGGGTGCTGCCGCCGCTTTGATCCAAGGCGGCGATGAAGCCCTGGCCGCTGGCGATGAGCTGCTGTTGTTCGGCTGTGGACATGGGTGCGTTTCTCCTTTGGTGCGAATGAATGACGACGGGCAGGCTTGGAGGCCCAGTGTGCGCAGCGCGCTCATCCCGTCATGACACCGCGTTGACTCACTCAAATGTGTGCTGGTGCCTGCGAAATCCAGCGCGCATTCTAGCGGCCCGCCCGCGCCAACCAGCGCCTGCGCCCTGCCAGCAGGCCGGCTGGCCGTGGCGTAAAAAAGCCGCCCTGGGCAGGCGGCATCTTTAGAGCGTGTTATGCAAGCGCCTGCTCGGCCTTTCACGGCCTCAAGGGCGCTGCGGCTGCACCCACTCGGTGGCCACGGTTTCGTCCAACACGTAAGCGTATTGGCTGGCAGCGCCTGGGCGGCCAGCCCGAACCGGGTAGCGGTGAATGCGCAGCACGCTGCGCACGCCTGGCTCATGCACAAAGCCTTCGATGGGTTCGTGAAACAGCTCCCACGGCCCGGACGACTGGCGCAGGCCCTGGGCATCGAACTCGACGCGGCGCACCTCCAGGCACTGGCGCATGCGGCCTGCCTCGCTGCAGGCCCGGGTGCGAGGCGCCACTTCCAGGAAGATGGTCTGCGGGGCCACGCCGTGGCGCGTGGCGTGCGTGGGCGCGCCGTCGAGCTGCCACTGGCTGCCATTGGCAAACTCCAGCCGCAGCTGCGGCGCATGCGCCGGGCCGCTGATGCGCCAGCTGCGCACCTGCGGCAAGGCCACTGCCAGTTGCTGCTCCAGCGCCATCAAACGCTGATCGGCACAGGCCTTCTTGGTCTGCATGGGCACATCCACGCGCAGCTGATCCGGCCCAGCCAGGTAAGTCGCGCTCAGCAGGTTGCACAGGCCGCTAACACCCAGATACTGGCCGTCAAAGCGCAATTGCACCGGCGCGCGCAAGGCGCGCTGGCCCCGGGCGAACCAGGCGCCATCGCGCCCGGTGACCGCGCGCAGCTGCCAGTGGTATGCCGTCAGCGGCGCGTCCATGGCCTGTGCGGGCGCTGCGCCATGCGCCAATGGCGCAGCGCCATGGCCCGGGCCGGCCTGGGCAAACAGATCGCGCTGCGGTGGCTGTGGTGGCTGGCTCGGCTGGGTTGGCCCATTGCTGGCCGCGCCTGCCACCCCAGCGCCAGTGGCACAGGCAGCCAGCATGCCGCAGCACAGTGCAGCCAACATGGCATGGAATCCGTATCGCATCCAACAGCCCTTTCCTTGTTCAAGCTCGGTCGTGATGGGCAGGCTGTAGCGCCAACGCAGCTTGCGCGCCAGGCCACCGCCACAAAGGGCTTGCATCATAGCAAGGCCACGGACATGGCCACTCGCCAGGCGCTGGCTGCGCCCGCCTGCGCATACACTGCGGCCTTTGCCCAAGCTGCCCACCCGCCCACACGCCGCTGCCGCCATGTCCGACATCCTGGAAAAAATCATCGCCGTCAAGCACGAAGAGATCGCCGCCGCACAAAAGCGCCTGCCCTTGAGCGCCGTGCGCGCCGATGCCGAAAGCCGCGTGCTGACGCGCGACTTCGAGGGCGCACTGCGCGCCAAGATTGCCCAGGGCCAGGCCGGCGTCATCGCCGAAATCAAAAAAGCCAGCCCCAGCAAGGGCCAGTTGCGCGCCGATGCGCAGTTCATCCCCGCGGACATCGCGCAAAGCTACGCCCAGGGCGATGGGCGCACCAGCGCCGCTTGCCTGTCGGTGCTGACCGATCGGCAGTTTTTCCAAGGCAGCGTGGACTATCTGAAGCAGGCCCGCGCCAGCGTCGATCTGCCGGTGCTGCGCAAGGATTTCATGGTCGCGCCCTACCACATTTATGAGTCCAGAGCCATGGGCGCCGACGCCGTGCTGCTCATCGCCGCGGCGCTGGACGACGCGCTGATGGCCGAGCTCGAAGCCATCGCCCTGTCGCTGGACATGGCCGTGCTGGTGGAAGTGCACGACGCCTATGAACTCGAACGCGCGCTGCGCCTGAAAACCCCGCTGCTGGGCATCAACAACCGCAACCTGCGCACTTTCGAGACCCGCTTGCAAACCACGCTGGAGCTGCAAAAGCACATCCCGCCTGAGCGCCTGCTGGTGACCGAGTCGGGCATCGCCACGGCGGCGGATGTGCAGCTGCTGCGCCAGGCTGGCGTGCACGCCTTTCTGGTGGGCGAAGCCTTCATGCGCGCGCCCGAGCCCGGCCTGGCCCTGGCGCAGTTGTTTGGCTGAACGCGCAGCGGCGCGGAGAGCGGCGTTTCAGACGCCTGCTCAGCCCGAGGCTGGCCGCTGCGGAGCGCCGGGCTCAGGCAGCGCATCATCGGCCTGCATGGCCAAACGCTGGCGCCGCATGAACTCCTGATAGGTGTCGATGCCGCGCAGTTGCAGGATGTAGTTGCGCACCGCCGCCTCGACCAGCACGGCAATGTTGCGCCCGGCCATGACTTGGATGATGGCCTTGCGCACTGGCACGCCCAGGATGGACTCGGTCAGCGGCTCATGGGGCAGGCGCTCGTAATCGCGCTCCATGGTTTCGCGGCGCACCAGATGCACGATCAGCCGCAGCCGCATGCGGCGGCGCACTGCGGTCTCGCCAAAGATGGCGCGGATGTCGAGCAGGCCAATGCCACGCACTTCCAGCAGGTTCTGCAGCAGCTGTGGGCACTTGCCTTCCAGGGCATTTTGGTTGATCTGCACCACGTCAACGACGTCGTCGGCCACCAGGCCATGGCCGCGCGTGATCAGCTCCAGGCCCAGCTCGCTCTTGCCCAGGCCGGATTCGCCGGTAATGAGCACGCCCACGCCCAGAATGTCCATGAACACACCGTGCAAGGTGGTGCTGGCCGCAAACAGCTTGAACAGGTAGCTGCGCAGCACGTCGATGACGTAGGCCGAGGATTCGGCCGTGGCGAACATGGGGATTTGCGCCGTCTCGCACATGTCCAGCAGGGCCTGCGGCGCCTGCTGGCCATCGGCCAGGATCAGCACTGGCGGCTCCAGATCGGTGATGCGCGCCACGCGGCGCACGCAGTCGGCCTCGGTGGCGTTGGTCAGATAGCGCACCTCTGACTCGCCCAGCACTTGGGCGCGAAACGGATGGATGTAATTCAGATAGCCGACCAGATCGGCGCTGGCGCGCGCCGAGCGCAGCGCCCGTTCGTCAAAGCGCCGCGCATAGGCGCTGCGCCCCGCGATCCAGCGCCACTGCAAGGCCTGTGCGAATTCATCGAACAGGGCCTGGGCGCTGACGGTGTTGAGCATGGCTGCGGCCTTACTGAACCTCGGCAGGCAACTGGCTGGAGTGCCAGTTGGCCACCAGGCTGTGCAGTTGCTGCGGCTCGCCAGCGTCAATCATGGCCTCGCGCAGATCGACGTCGCTGAGCAGCTCGGCAATTTCCGAGAGGATTTCCAGGTGCTTTTCGGTGGCCGCCTCAGGCACCAGCAAAAAGATCAGCAAGCTGACGGGCTGCTCGTCGGGCGCGTCAAAGCCAATGGGCTGCGCCAACTGGAAAATGGCCGCCATCGGCGCATGCAAGCCCTTGATGCGGCCATGCGGAATCGCCACGCGGTGCCCTAGGCCGGTGGAGCCCAGGCGCTCACGCGCAAACAGGCTGTCAGTGACGACGGCGCGCGAGAGGCCATGCAGGGTTTCAAACAGCAGGCCAGCTTCTTCGAAAGCACGCTTCTTGCTCGTGACTTCGACATGCACCAGCACGCGATCGAGAGGCAGGATGGAGGCTAGACGGTTCATAAGTGGGGGAGGATTATGCCTATACAGCCCAGCGCCCCTTCAATCTCTCGGTATTTCCCCTAATTGGGCTTGACATTCACGATGTATTGACAGTCAGGCCCAGTGTTTGGTATTTGGGCCCCAGCAAACACCAAGCCCGCCAGGGCAAAGCGCCAGGGCGGGCTTGTCGTTGGGAGATTCGGCTCAAGTACCAATGTTCTTA
>JAUMYI010000313.1 GCA_030528705.1 Comamonadaceae bacterium
CGCGTTGCAGCGTCACCGTGTGCAGGCTGATGTTCTTCGGGTTGCCCCGCTCCTTGACCTCGCGCACCAGCTCATTGAAGAAATTGGCGCTGCCGCGGTGCGTGGAAATCAGCTCCATGTTGCCGCCCCAGGTAATGCCCGGGTAGGCAATGTTCCAGAGCTTGCGCGGGTCGGGGTGCAGGGCAAATTCGTCCAGCACCCGTCCGCCGCGCTTGCCCGCCTGGGCATCGGGGTTGGAGCTCATGCTGTGGATGCGCCGGCCGTTGGCAAACTCCAGCACGTAGGCGCTGATGCGCGCCTTGTCATCGAGCACCACCTCGCCCAGATCGCGCGCGGCCAGTTGCATGATGCCCGCCCACAGCTTGCAGTCTTCGACGAACAGGCGCGCCTGCAAATCGTCGCGGCTGCTCACCCATTGGTCGTGCCGCGCACCCTGCGCCGCCGTGCGCTCCACACAGGCGTAGGCGGTGGACCACGACAGGCCGATCTGGCGGGATTTCTCCATCAATTTGAGCCGCGCGCCGTCCTTGATCCAGGCCGCCTGAAACGGCAAGAAGATGCCCTCTGGATTGGCCGGGATGATGCGGGCCTTACCCTTTGGCTTGCGCATACGGCCCCTCACCCAATGCCCAGCACGCGGCGGATTTCGGTCATCGCCTCGGCCGATACCCCGGGCTTGGCTTCCATGTTTTTGAGTGCGGCTTTTTGCTCTTCCAGCAGCTTCTTGCGCCCGGCCTCCTCGGCCTTGGCCTGAAACTGCTTGAGCGTCACGCTGGAGCGGGTGAGCGTGGCAATGTGCTTGGCCGCCTCGCTGAGCAAGCCGATGCGCTCGGCAGGCTCCAACTGCTGACCATCGGGCCCCGGCTCGTCTGCGGCCTGCAAGGCCAGGATGGCCTCGAACAGCTCGGTTTGCACCAGGCTGGTCAGCGCCTCGCTGCGGGCATCCTCCTTGTCGGCGGCGTGCTTGCGGATCAGCATGGCCGCCTCGGTGCTGGCCTTGATCGCCGCCAGGCGGCGGTCGAGCTTGCTGCCATAGCGGTGCAATGCCGTGCGGCTGGGCAGCTCGCCCGCGCGGGCCTCAGCCGGGAAGCGCGCTTGCAAGTCGGCAATCATCTCGTCAAGCGTCTGCGCGCCCGTGGCCAGCATCGCCTCGATGTAGCTCTTGATCTCGGCGGGTAGGCGGCTGATGCTGCTCTTGCGTCCCATGGCCGCGCCTCACCAGTACTTGGCGGGCCGGGCAATGCCTGGCTCGCAATCGACCGTGTACTCGGCCACGTCCACGCCGTGGCGCGTGAGCTTGGCCTGCCAAATGCCATCGGGGCGGCGCTCCAGCGCCACCAGATCGCGGTCGCTCAAGTACTCCAGCTCACGGCGCAAATCCAGCAGCGTGGCATCCGGGTATTGGGTCTGGGCCACGGTCAGCACCAGGGCATCGGTCGCGCCAATCGGGCGGGCATTGTTGAGGGTGAGCACAATCAGCCAGCGCAAACCTTCGCGGCGCGCGCGGGCCAGATCAAGCGGGGTGGTCATGGCTTTTGGCCTCCTATCAACATTTGGACATTGGTCAATTGCCCGGCAATGGCATCAAGCCGGGCCTGCGTCACGCTCTCGCTGCGGATGTGGTCGGTGCGCTGCAAATACGTCATGGGCAGCTCCGCCTTGAAGACCAGAAACTCCCGCTCCAGCTTCTGCACCCGCACGGACTCCTCTTTTTGCGAGATTTCGATGCCGTCCAGGCGCTTGTGCAGGCTGGCTTGCATGCCCTGGCCCGCGCGCTCCAGCGCGGCAAACTTGGCGTCCTGGTGCTTTTGGTGCTGGGCCAACAGCAGCTTGCCAATGCCCGCAGCGGCGCCAAAAAACGTGATGAGCAAGCCCACCAACCAAGTGAATTCGATTTGCAAAGTCATCGTTGCGCTCTCTCCATAGCGGCCTGGCAACCCACGCAGCGGCGCACACCCGGCAATGCCTGGCGGCGCGCTTGTGGTATCGGCTCGCCGCAATCCTCACAGTCCAGCACCAGGCCCGCACTGCGCTGGCGCGCGGCGCGCACGGCCTGGTGGGCGAGCTGGTCGTGCAG
>JAUMYI010000314.1 GCA_030528705.1 Comamonadaceae bacterium
CGCGTGGCCGCGCACGAGATCATGCTGGGCACGCCTGCGATCCGCAACCTGATCCGCGAGGCCAAGGTGGCGCAGATGTACTCGACCATTCAGACCAGCCAGAACCAGGGCATGCAGACGCTGGACCAGAACCTGGTGGAGCTGGTGCGCCGCAACGTCATCAGCGCGCGCGACGCGCGCCTGAAGGCCAAGATGCCAGAAAACTTCCCCGTCTGACGGGCTGGAGAGCGGTTTGTGTGGTGGGGTAGCAGAAAAAAAGACAGGGAGGGCGCCGAACCTGCGGCGCAGTGGGTGCAGACACAGGCGCCGGCCGAGCCGGGCCAGCTGGTGGAGCAGCAAAGCGAGTCCGAGTCGGTGCTGTTTCAGTCGCTGATCCTGCCGCACGCAGGCAGCGCGCAGGTGATCGTGCCCTGGAGCGCCCGCGCCCAGGAGCTGGGCGCGCGGCGCATCGGTCAAGAGCGCGGCATCGGTCTGCTGCAAGCGGCCTGGGCGCGTCAAAGCCCCAGTCAGCCCTTCAACCGCCAGGAGCTGGCGCTGCTGGGCGGCTTCTTCGAATACCACAGCCTGCCGGCCGATCGCGAGATCATCCAGCAGGACGAATACGGCGACTACATGATGGTGCAGCTCAATGGCGTGATGGCCGTGGAGCGCGCCGGCCCCAATGGCCAGCCGGTGCGCATGGCCGAGACCCACGTGGGCGACCTGATCGGCGAGATGTCGCTGCTCGATCAAGGGCTGCGCTTTTCCTCCTGCGTCAGCCTCACGCCTTGCGAGCTGGCCGTGCTCACGCGCGATGGCCTCGATGAAATGATGCACAATCAAGCGCAGTTGGCGGCCCGTCTGGTGCTGCTGCTGGCTCGCAAGTTGTCGGTGCGGCTGCGCGCCGTGAGCTCCAAGCTCAAATGAAAAACCACGGGCCCCCTGGCCCATGCGGCCTGCCGTGCAGGCCCAGCCCGATCATCAAGGGAGAAGACAATGGAACGCGATCAGGCCAGTAAATTCATCAACGACCTGCTGCGGCTGATGGTCAGCCGCAATGGCAGCGATTTGTTCATCACCGCCGACTTTCCGCCGGCCATCAAGGTCGACGGCAAGGTCTCCAAGGTCTCGCCCCAGCCGCTGACGCCGGCGCACACGCTGGCGCTGGCGCGCTCCATCATGAGCGACAAGCAGGCCGCCGAGTTCGAGCGCACCAAGGAGGCCAACTTCGCCATCTCGCCCGCTGGCGTGGGGCGCTTTCGCGTCAACGCCTTCGTGCAGCAAGGCCATGTGGGTCTGGTGCTGCGCGTCATCCCGCTGAACGTGCCCACCATCGACGGCCTGGGCCTGCCGCAGGTGCTCAAGGACGTGGCCATGAGCAAGCGCGGCCTGTGCATTCTGGTGGGCGCCACCGGCTCGGGTAAATCAACTTCGCTGGCGGCCATGGTGGACTGGCGCAACGAGCATTCCTACGGCCACATCGTCACCATCGAGGACCCGGTGGAATTCGTGCATGCGCACAAAAACTGCGTCATCACCCAGCGCGAGATCGGCCTGGACACCGACGGCTGGGAAGTGGCGCTGAAGAACTCCCTGCGCCAGGCCCCGGACGTGATCCTCATGGGTGAGATCCGCGACCGCGACACCATGGAGCACGCCATCGCCTTTGCCGAAACCGGCCACCTGTGCCTGGCCACGCTGCACGCCAACAGCTCCAACCAGGCCATGGATCGCATCATCAACTTCTTCCCCGAGGAGCGCCGCGCCCAGCTGTTGATGGACGTGTCGCTGAACCTGCGCGCCATCATGTCGCAGCGCCTGGTGCCGCGCCAGGACGGCAAGGGGCGCATCGCTGCCATCGAAGTGCTGCTCAACACCCCGCGCGTGGCCGACCTGATCTTCAAGGGCGAGGTCGCCGAGATCAAGGAGGCCATGAAGCTCAGCCGCAACCAGGGCATGCAGACCTTCGACCAGGCGCTGTTTGACCTGTTCGAGGCCAACGTCATCAGCTACGAGGATGCGCTGCGCAATGCCGACTCGCTCAACGACTTGCGCCTGCAAATCAAGCTGCACAGCA
>JAUMYI010000024.1:0-10909 GCA_030528705.1 Comamonadaceae bacterium
GCCAGCTCCTGGGTGGTGCGCACGAACTGCTGCAGCTTGCGCTGGGCATCGCCGCTGTCGATGGCCTGACGGGCCAGGTCAATGCCCTGGGCAATGTCGCTGGCCACGTTGGCGGCATACAGCGCTGCGGCGGTGTTGAGCAGCACGATGTCGCGCGCCGGGCCGCTCTGGCCTTGCAGCACCTCGCACAGCATGCGCTGCGATTGCTCGGGGGTGTCGGCGCGCAGGGTACGGATGCTGGCCATGGGCAGGCCGAAGTCCTCGGGGTGGATTTCGTATTCGCGCACCTGGCCGTCCTTGAGCTCGCCGACCATGGTGGCCGCGCCCAGGCTGATTTCGTCCAGCCCGTCCTTGCCGTAGACGACCAGGGCGTGCTCGGCGCCCAGGCGCTGTAGCGTGCGCACCTGGATGCCCACCAGATCGGCATGGAACACGCCCATCAGGATGTTGGGCGCGCCGGCCGGGTTGGTCAGCGGCCCGAGGATGTTGAAGATGCTGCGCACCCCCATTTCGCGTCGGATCTGGGCCACGTTTTTCATGGCCGGGTGGTGGTTGGGGGCGAACATGAAACCGATGCCGGTGCGCTCGATCGAGGCGGCGATTTGCGCCGGGCTGAGCTGGATGTTGGCGCCCAGGGCCTCCATCACGTCGGCGCTGCCGCTTTTGCTGGAGACGCTGCGCCCGCCATGCTTGCTGATCTTGGCGCCGGCGGCAGCGGCCACGAACAGGCAGCAGGTGGAGATGTTGAAGGTGTGCGCCCCATCGCCGCCAGTGCCCACGATGTCCACCAGATGCAGGGTATCCTTGACCTGCACCTTGAGCGAGAGCTCGCGCATGACGGAGGCCGCCGCCGTGATCTCCCCGATGGTTTCCTTCTTCACGCGCAGGCCAGTGATGATGGCCGCCGTCATCAGCGGGGAGATCTCGCCTTGCATGATCAGCCGCATCAGGTGCAGCATTTCGTCGTGAAAGATCTCACGGTGTTCGATCGTGCGTTGCAGGGCTTCCTGTGGCGTGATGGGCATGGCTGCTCTCTGGGACAAAGTTGGCAAATATACACCTGAGCATGGCCATGGCCCGATGGGCGCGAATGAACCAAAATGCGGCACTTGCTATCGAAGGCCACCATGAACAGCACATCTTCCCGCGCGCAGGCGCGCAGCGCCACCGCCCCTCTTCCTACCAGCCACGCGCTGGCTGCCCGGCATCGCCAACGGCCCGGCCGGGCGGCACGGGCCCTGTGCCTGGCTGTGTGGCTGGCGGCGCTGGGCGGCTGGCCTGCCAGCCAGATCAGCGCACAGGCGCTGCCCTCGCTGGGCGAGGCCGACGGCTTCAGCGTCGGTGACGAGCGCCGCATCGGCGACCAGATCGCGCGCCAGCTCTACCGCGACCCGGACTACATCGACGACCCCGTGCTGCAGGAGTACGTGCAGGACATCTGGCTGGCCCTGATGCAGGCCGCGCGCAAGAAAGGCGCGCTGGACGATGCGCTGGGCGAGCAGTTTGCCTGGCGCGTACTGCTGGGCAAGGACCGCAGCGTCAACGCCTTTGCCCTGCCCGGCGGCTACTTTGGCCTGCACCTGGGGCTGATCAATGCCGTGGACAGCCGCGACGAGCTGGCTTCGGTCATGGCGCATGAGCTCTCGCATGTCTCGCAGCGCCACATTGCGCGCCTGCACGCCCAGAACGCCCGGCAAACGCCGCTGCTGATTGCCAGCATGGTGCTGGGGGCCTTGGCGGCCAGCAAGAATCCGGACGCAGCCCAGGCCGTGGTCGCAGGCGGCCAGGCGCTGGCCATGCAAAACAGCCTGAGTTTCAGCCGCTCGATGGAGCAGGAGGCCGACCGCATCGGCCTGGGCCTGATGGCCCCGGCCGGCTTTGACCCGGCGGGCTTCATCGGCATGTTCGACAAGCTCAGCCAGGCCAACCGCTTCAATGACAACGGCGCCTACCCTTATCTGCGCACCCACCCGCTGACCTCACAGCGCCAATCTGACCTGCAGGCGCGCCTGCCGCAAAGCCAGCCACGCCACGCCCGGCCAGCCGCGAGCATGGCCCATGCCATGGTCGTGGCGCGCTCGCGCGTGCTGTCGCTGGGCAAGGTGGACTTTCTGCGCTCGGCCGTGCAAAGCGCCCAGCCGCTGGCGCGCACGGCGCCGGCACAGGCCGGCCAGGGCGCCTCCGATGCCACCGCCGCGTCCGCCGAGCAAGCCGGGCGACTGTATGCCGGCGCGCTGGCCGCTGCGCAACTGCGCGACGCCGAGCAGGCCAAGGCCCTGGCCGATGCGCTGTCCGTGCGCAGTGCGGGCGATGCCGCCGCGCACCGGCTGGCGCAGCTGCTGCAACTGGAGCTGGCGCTGAGCCTGCGCGATGCCGCCTGGGCGCGCACGGCCCTGGCGGGCATCGACAGCCGCCAGCGCAAGCGCCCGGAGCTGTTTTTGCGCACCGCCTATTGGGCCGGGGCCGAGCAGGTTGGCGCGGCGGCCGAGCCCAGCGCCGCGCAGGCCCGCGCCGAGCTGGCCGGGCAATGGCAGGGCTGGCTGCAAGAGCACCCGGACGATGCCGGCGCATGGCAGCAGCTCGCACGCATCTGGGCCGCGCAGCAGCAGCCGCTGCGCGCCATCCGCGCCGAAGCCGAGGCCCAGGCCGCGCGGCTCGATTACGCCGCCGCCATCGACCGCCTCAAGGCCGGGCAGCACATGGTGCGCCAACTGGGCGCACAGGCCGACCACGTCGATGCATCCATCCTGCAAAGCCGCCTGGCGGCCATCGAGCAACTGCACAAGGCGTCGGAAGATGCGCTCAAGCGGCTCAAGTGAGCGAGGCAGCGGCAGGCTGCGAGCCGGCCCAGTTCCAGTATGATCGTCCGCCGCAGGCGCCATGGCTTGAGCGCCTGCTCCAAGTCTCGGCACGAGTGGGCAATAAGCGGTTTGGGATGGTGGGCTGCAAGGCGCAATGCACAGGCCAGGCTTTGCGGGCGCCGTAGCCCCCGCTCGCTTTGTTGCCAGCCACCCCAGATCGACGGGCGCCGCCATGTCGCAAGACCTGAATGCCATCTGCCTCATCATCCCCGCCTACGACCCCGACGCCAAGCTGTTGGTGTTGATCGACGCCTTGCGGGCCAAGGGCTTTGGCCGCATCGTGGTGGTCAACGATGGCTCGGGGCCGCAAAGCCAGGCGGTGTTTGCGCAACTGGGCGCGCCGGTGCAACTGCTGACGCACCCAGTCAATCGTGGCAAGGGCGCGGCGCTCAAGACCGCATTCGCACACGTGGCGCAATCACAGGCCCAAGGCGCTGAGGCCGCCGCCTGCCGCTACGTCATCACGCTCGATGCCGATGGGCAGCACCTGCCCGAAGACGTGCTGCGCATGGCCCGGGCCGCGCTGGCGCAACAAGAACAAACCACCGTGCTGTTGGGCGCGCGCAGCATGCCGCCGGAGGCGCCGCTGCGCAGCCGCCTCGGCAACGCCTTGACGCGCTGGGTGTTCGGCAAGCTGGCCGGGCAGCGGATTTCGGATACGCAAACAGGTCTGCGCGGCTTTCCCATCGGCTTGCTCGCGCAGCTGCAGCAATTGCCCGGCGAGCGCTACGAATACGAAATGCACATGCTGGCCCACCTGGTCAAGCAGCAAGTGCCGCTGCGCGAATTGCCCATTGCGGCCGTGTACATCGAGGACAACGCCAGCTCGCATTTCAACCCGCTGACCGATTCGCTGCGCATTTACTGGGTGCTGCTCAAGGATTTGCTGCTCGGGGCCTGCTCCTTGGCCCTGGATGTGCTGCTGTTCATGCTGCTGCTGCGCCTGAGCCAGCAGGTGTTTTTCTCGGTGGTCGTGGCGCGCGTGCTCTCGGCGCTGTTCAACTTTGCCGGCAACCGGTTTTTCGTCTTCCGCGGCCAGCACCTCCAGCCGCTGCTGGCGCAACTGCTGGCCTATGCGGCCCTGGCCATCGCGCTGATGCTGGCCTCGGCCAGCCTGGTGCACTGGCTGGTGCACAGCTGGCAGCTGCCCCCTCTGCCGGCCAAGCTGGGGGTGGATGCGCTGCTGTACACCATCTCCTTCACGCTGCGGCGCAGCTGGCTGTTTCGCGTGCGCCGCAGCGCGCCGTAGCGGGCAATAGTCCCGCGCCCATCGACATTCCCAATCCCTCTTCCGCCATGGCCCGCGACAAAACCCTCTACACCTGCAACCAGTGCGGCGGCACCAGCGCGCGCTGGATGGGGCGCTGCCCGGCCTGCAATGCCTGGAACAGCCTGCAGGAAACGGCCGCGCCCGCCGCGCCGCGCGCCGAGAGCAAGAACCGCCTCTCGGCAGCGGCGCACTACGCCGGCACGGCCGCCGTGCAGCCCATCACGCCCTTGTCGCAGATCGAAGCGCAGGAGGTGGCGCGCACCGCCTGCGGCATCGGCGAGCTCGATAGGGTGCTGGGCGGCGGCGTGGTCGAGGGCTCGGTGGTGCTCATCGGCGGCGACCCGGGCATCGGCAAATCCACCCTGCTGCTGCAGGCACTGGACCGGCTGCAGCGCCAGGGCCTGCCCACGCTGTACGTCAGCGGCGAGGAAAGCGGCGCGCAGGTGGCGCTGCGCGCGCGGCGCCTGGGCCTGCCCGACAGCCAGGTGCCCATCCTGACCGAAATCCAGCTAGAGAGCATCCTGGCCTCGATCCAGGCGCATCAGCCAGCCGTGGCCGTGATCGACTCCATCCAGACCGTGTACTCCGACCAGCTCAGCTCCGCGCCCGGCTCGGTGGCGCAGGTGCGCGAATGCGCCGCACACCTCACGCGTCTGGCCAAGAGCACCGGCATCGCCGTGGTGCTGGTCGGCCACGTCACCAAGGAGGGCACGATCGCCGGGCCGCGCGTGTTAGAGCACATGGTCGATACCGTGCTGTACTTCGAGGGCGACACGCACAGCAGCTTTCGCATGGTGCGCGCCATCAAGAACCGCTTTGGCGCCGTCAACGAAATCGGCGTGTTCGCCATGACCGAGACAGGTCTGAAGGGCGTCTCCAACCCCAGCGCGATCTTTCTGAGCCAGCACAGCGAGCCCGTGCCCGGCAGCTGCGTGCTGGTCACGCTGGAGGGCACGCGCCCGCTGCTGGTGGAAATCCAGGCGCTGGTGGACACCGCCGGCCCCAGCGCGCGACGCCTGTCGGTGGGGCTGGAGCGCGAGCGCCTGGCCATGCTGCTGGCCGTGCTGCACCGCCACGCCGGCGTGGCCACCTACGACCAGGACGTGTTCGTCAACGCCGTGGGCGGCGTGCGCATCACCGAGCCGGCCGCCGACCTGGCCGTGCTGCTGGCGCTGCACTCCTCACTGCGCGCGCAGCCGCTGCCCAAGGGCTTTTTCGCCTTTGGCGAAGTTGGTCTGGCCGGTGAGGTGCGGCCGGCCGCGCGCGGCCAGGAGCGTTTGCGCGAAGCGGCCAAGCTGGGCTTTGACGTGGCCATCGTGCCCAAAGCCAACGCGCCCAAAAAGCCCATCGCCGGCCTGCAGGTGCATGCCGTCGACCGCATTGAACAGGCGCTGGACTGCATCCGGCGCTGACCGGTCGGTGCAAACAGGCGATGTTGGCCCAATCCCCGGGACAGCGGCATAGGGCATGCCCCAGTGCCCAAAGGCGCGGCACGGCCTAGCATCGGCCCTGTTTCATGCGCCGCATGGAACGGCAGGGCCTGTGCGCGACAGCAGCGCCATGCCGCCACAGAGTTGCAGCACATTCGCTGAAGGAGGAGAACCCATGCTGAAAAAGCTTTCCATCCTGGCCGCCATTTGGTTCTGGCTGGTCAGCGCGGCCAACGCCGCGCTGGACGTCAACCAAGCCGATGCCCAGGAGCTGACGCAAATCAAAGGCATCGGCGCGGCAACGGCCGAGCGCATCATTGAAGAGCGCGCCAAGGGCCAGTTCAAGGACTGGGACGACTTCATCGCCCGCGTCAAAGGCGTCGGCGCAGCCAAGGCGCAAAGCCTCTCCGACGGCGGCCTGACCATTGGCGGCGCGGGCTACGCCCCGGCAGCCCCAGCGCCCAAGCCCAAAGGCAAGGCCAAGGCGGCGCCAGAGCCCCAAGCCAGCACAGCGCCACCGGCCAAGCCTGCGCCAGCACCAGCTTCATCAAACCAGAGCAAGAAATGACCCTGCTGGCCTGACTGGCTGGCTCAGCCGTCCCCGCCGCGCCCATGCGCCGCGGGGATTTTTGCCTTGCCTGCACGCGAACAGGGCGCAAACGGCAGACCGTGCCTTACGGCACAATCGCGCCTTTTCCGCATTGCCTTCATGACCCAGCCCGACACCGCCCCACCCAGCGCCGCCGCTGGCGACGACACGCCCCGCCCCGCCGCCAGCGATGCCGCAGCGCCGCCAGCGCACTTCAAGCGCATCCGCAGCTTTGTGCTGCGCGCCGGGCGCACCACCGTGGCGCAGCAAAAAGCCATCGACGCGCTGGGCACGCGCTATGTGCTGCCCTACCAGCCCCAGGCGCTGGACTTCGCCCAGGCCTTTGGCCGCCATGCGCCCGTGGTCATGGAAATCGGCTTTGGCATGGGCGATGCCACGGCCAGCATTGCCCAGGCCCGGCCCGAGGAGAGCTTTCTGTGCTGCGAAGTGCACACCCCTGGCGTGGGCGCGCTGCTCAAGCGCATGCAAGACGGCGGCATCGACAACATCCGCATCGTGCAGCACGACGCCGTGGAGGTGCTGCAGCACATGGTGCCGCCGGCCAGCCTGGCCGGCGTGCACATCTTCTTTCCCGATCCCTGGCACAAGAAGCGCCACCACAAGCGCCGCCTGATCCAGCCCGATTTCGTGGCCGCTCTGGTGCCGCGCCTGGCCCCTGGCGGCTACATCCACTGCGCCACCGACTGGGAGGAATACGCCCACCAGATGCGCGAAGTGCTGCAGGCCCATGCCGAGCTGGTCAATCTGGGCCAATTGCCCGAAGGCTTTGCCCAGCGCCCCTGGTACCGCCCGGTGACCAAGTTCGAGCAGCGTGGCCTGCGCCTGGGCCACGGCGTCTGGGATGTGCTGTTCCAGCGCCCCCAATCAGAGCAGGCTTGACTGCCTGCGCTCAAGCGGCCCGCGCTGGGCCGCGCATCACCAAACGTCTTTGTTGTACTGGTCATAAATGACCACGCCCGGATAGTTTTCGCGCACGAATTCGCCAATATTGATGATCTCGTCGGTAAAACGGCGCTCCGGGTCATTGCCAAAGCCGATGGCCAGCTCCTTGTTGTAGGACAGGAAGTTCTCGGGCAAGGCGGTTTTCTTCTTCAGGATTTTTTGCAGCTCGCTCAGGCTGAGCGTCATATCCTCTTGCGCTCTGATATTGAAGCGCACCCGCCAGCCGTCCTTTTCCAGGATGACGCGCGTGATGGCCGGGAATTCCAATGTTTCTGTGAAAACCCTGTACTCCTTGATCCACGGAAATTTCTGCTTGAGATCGTCCATGAGCGAGTCGTTGTCAACGCTGCCTGTCGGGTCATACAAAAGGGCGAACAGAGTGAACATGGTGTGCTTTCAAGGTTTCAGCCATTGAGCCAGTGACATTGGGCAAGCGATCGCCATGTGCATGGCCTGCACGAGGCTGGCATTTTCCAGAATCCGGGCAAGGCCTGCAAACACCTTGATGCGCACCCCAGCCCCAGGATGGCAGACAACACAACGCAAACCGCCCGCCATGACGGGCCGGGCATCGGCACAATCATGGCGGGCGGCAAAGCCAAAGCCCTTGCAGGGCCTTGACGCATTACAGCGCAGGTTTTTAGAAGTTGAGCGCGCGCTTGTCCACGGCCAGCGCCGCTTCCTTGGTCACTTCTGACAGCGTGGGGTGGGCATGGCAGATGCGGGCGATGTCCTCGGCGCTGGCCTTGAACTCCATGGCCATCACGGCCTCGGCAATCAGTTCGCTGGCCTGCGGGCCAACGATGTGCACGCCCAGGATTTCGTCGCTTTTGGCGTCGGCGATGATCTTCACCAGGCCGGTGGTGTCGCCCAGCGCGCGGGCGCGGCCATTGGCCAGGAACGGGAAGCTGCCGGCCTTGTAGGCCACGCCTTCGGCCTTGAGCTGCTGCTCGGTCTTGCCCACCCAGGCGATTTCCGGGCTGGTGTAGATGACGTAGGGGATGGTGTTGAAGTTCACGTGCCCGTGCTGCCCGGCGATGCGCTCGGCCACGGCCACGCCTTCTTCCTCGGCCTTGTGCGCCAGCATGGGGCCGCGCACCACGTCGCCCACGGCCCAGATGCCGGGCACGTTGGTGCGGCAATCGCCATCGACGACGATGGCGCCGCGCTCATCGAGCTGCAGGCCCACGGCCTGCGGGTTCAAGCCCTCGGTGTGGGGCACGCGGCCGATGGAGACGATGAGCTTGTCCACCTTCAGGCTCTGGGCCTGGCCTTTGGCGTCGGTGTACTGGATGGTGGCGCCGGTCTTGCTGGTCTTGACTTCTTCGACTTTCACACCCAGCTCGATCTTCAGGCCTTGCTTGTCGAAGGCCTTTTTGGCCTCCTTGGCGATGGCTTCGTCGGCGGCGGGCAGGAAGGCGGGCATGCCTTCGAGCACGGTCACATCCGCGCCCAGGCGACGCCAGACGCTGCCCAACTCCAGACCGATGACGCCCGAGCCGATCACGCCGAGCTTTTTGGGCACGCTGGCAATGTCCAGCGCGCCGTCGTTGGAAAGCACGATGCTTTCATCGAACGGCACGCCAGGCAGCGCGCGCGGGCTGGAGCCGGTGGCAACGATGATTTGCTTGCCGGTCAGGGTTGCGGGCTTGTCGCCGCCGACCTGGATCTCGAAGCCGCCCTCGACGGCCTTGGTAAAGGATGCCAGGCCGTTGAAGAAGCTGACCTTGTTCTTCTTGAACAGGTAGAGGATGCCCTCGTTGTTCTGCTTGACGACCTCGGCCTTGCGCGCCAGCATGCGCGCCACGTCCATGCTCAGCTTGCCGGTGCTGATGCCATGCTCGGCAAAGTGCTCGCGCGCGTGCTCGAAATGCTCGCTGGACTGCAGCAGCGCCTTGGAGGGGATGCAGCCGACGTTGGTGCAGGTGCCGCCGGGGGCAGGCTTGCCGTCCTGGGTTTTCCAAGCATCGACGCAGGCCACGCTCATGCCCAACTGGGCAGCGCGGATGGCTGCGATGTAACCGCCGGGGCCGGCGCCGATGACGATGAGATCAAAAGAGGTGGTGCTCATGGTGTGAATTTGGGAGGAATGGGCTTGGGGAAGCGGATTTTGACGATCTGGCCGTTTTTCTCAAACACCATCGCCGTGTTGGTTTGCCAGGCAATGCGGCAGGCGTTTTCGTAGGCACGTTGCAGGGCGCGCTCAATGCCAGCACGATCCATGGGCGGGGATGTGCGGGTCACTTCAGACGTCGCTTGGGCAGAATCGGAAGTCATGGCTAGCCGCTTGAATCTAGAACGGTGTATGGCGTCTGGGAAGTATCAATCAGCATCCAGTGATCTACCAGTGATTTGTAGATGCGCTCGAAATGCTCCTTGCCTGCATGAAAGCGGCGCTCGATGGTATCGGCAGGAATGCTGTGCCCGCCTTGCTTCACACGTTGCGCCACACGTTCAATGGCCAGGGCAGCCGATGGCAGTTGCAAAAAAACCAGCTCTACGCGATAGCCCATGGCTTGCCATTGGGGAATCAAGCGCGCATACATTCTGCCGCTGAGCGTGGTTTCCACTGCAAAGCCTTCGCGCTTTTGCACGCATTGCTGGATGTGTTGCAGCATCAATTTACCGGCTGCAACGGCTGCTAGTTCAGGCGCAAAAGGCGACAGGCCTGCCGCGATCAAGTCGGCATTGATGTAGGTGGGGCAAGACGCTTCCGCGGGCAGATATTCTTTGGCAAACGTCGTTTTCCCAGCCCCATTGGGGCCAGCCAGGATGATGATCTTGGGTGTCTTGCCTGCCATGGCTGGGCTGGGCATCCAGAGCCGGCACCAAGGCCTGGCTCTGGATGCCGTGCCATCACAGATCGAACAGCAAGCGGGCCGGGTCTTCCAGCGCGTCCTTCATGGCCACCAGCGACAGCACGGCTTCGCGGCCGTCGATGATGCGGTGGTCGTAGGACAGGGCCAGGTAGTTCATCGGGCGCACCACGACCTGGCCGTTTTCGACCACGGCGCGGTCTTTGGTGGCGTGGATGCCCAGGATGGCCGATTGCGGCGGGTTGATGATGGGGGTGGACATCATGGAGCCGAACACGCCGCCATTGCTGATGGAGAAGGTGCCGCCGGTCATTTCCTCGATGCTGAGCTTGCCTTCCTTGGCCTTGGCGCCGAACTCGGCGATCTTCTTCTCGATGTCGGCAAAGGAGAGCTGGTCGGCGTCGCGCAGGATGGGCACGACCAGGCCGCGCGGCGAGCCCACGGCGATGCCGATGTCGAAGTAGCCGTGGTAGATGATGTCGTTGCCGTCCACGCTGGCGTTGACGATGGGGTATTGCTTGAGCGCATGCACGGCGGCCTTGACGAAGAAGCTCATGAAGCCCAGGCGCACGCCGTGCTGCTTCTCGAACTTGTCCTGGTACTTCTTGCGCAGATCCATGACCGGGGCCATGTTCACTTCGTTGAAGGTGGTCAGGATGGCGTTGGTGGCCTGCGATTGCAGCAGGCGCTCGGCCACGCGGGCGCGCAGGCGGCTCATGGGCACGCGCTGCTCGGGGCGCTCGCCAGCGACGGCCTGGGCCACGGGCGCGGCGGCGGGCTTGGCCGCAGCCTGCGCAGCGGGGCTGGCGGCCAGCGCATCGCCCTTGGTGACGCGGCCATCCTTGCCGCTGCCGGACACGCTGGCGGGGTCGATGCCTTTTTCGGACAGGATTTTGGCGGCAGCGGGCATGGCCACGCCAGCCTTGCTGGCCGAGGCCGGCGCTGCGGCCGCAGCGGCAGGCGCCGGGGCTGCCGCCGCA
>JAUMYI010000024.1:10919-20282 GCA_030528705.1 Comamonadaceae bacterium
GGGCCTCTTGAGCGGCAGCGGGCGCAGCGGCGGCCTGGGCGGCGGTGTCGATGCGGGCGATGAGCTGGTCGGAGGTGACGGTGGCGCCGTCGCCCTCGACGATCTCGGCCAGCACGCCGGCCGAGGGCGCGGGCACTTCGAGCACGACCTTGTCGGTTTCGATTTCGATCAGGATTTCATCGGCGGCGACGGCCTCGCCGGCCTTTTTCTTCCATTGCAGCAGCGTGGCCTCGGAGACGGACTCGGACAACTGCGGGACTTTGACTTCGATGACGGCCATGGGAATGTCTCTTGTGGGGTTCGGAGGCGAAAGGGGAAGGGGAAATGAGGAGCGAAGAATAAGCCAAGGCTGCCGGCCTGTGCGGGGCGGCAGCCTTGGCTGTGTGTCATTTGGTCAGCACGAAGCCCTTGAGCTTGGCAAACGCGGCGTTGACCAGGGCCTTTTGCTGCTCCTGGTGCAGGTGGGCATAGCCCACGGCCGGCGAGGCCGAGGCGGCGCGCCCGGCGTAGCCGAGCTTTTGGCCGTCGAGCATGTTCTCGTGGATGTAGTGCTGCACGAAGAACCAGGCGCCCTGGTTCTGCGGCTCGTCCTGGCACCAGACGATCTCCTTGGCGTTGGGGAAGCGCTTGACCTCGGCGCCAAAGGCCTTGTGCGGGAAGGGGTAGAGCTGCTCGACGCGGATGATGGCCACGTCCTCGCTGCCCAGTTCCTCGCGCTTTTTCACCAGGTCGTAGTACACCTTGCCCGAGCAAGCGATCAGGCGCTTGACCTTGGCGGCCTTGGCCAGCACGGCCTCATCCTGCTCGCCGATGACGGTGCGGAAGCTGCCGTCGGTGAACTCGGCGATCGGCGAGGTCGCGTCCTTGTTGCGCAGCAGGCTCTTGGGCGTGAAGATCACCAGCGGGATGCGCAGCGGGCGCAGCATCTGGCGGCGCAGCAGGTGGAAAATCTGGCTGGCCGTGGTGGGCTGCACGATCTGCATGTTGGTGTCGGCCGAGAGCTGCATGAAGCGCTCAATGCGCGCCGAGCTGTGCTCGGGGCCCTGGCCCTCGTAGCCGTGCGGCAGCATCAGCGTCAGGCCATTGAGGCGCCCCCACTTGACCTCGCCAGAGGCGATGAACTGGTCCACCACCACCTGCGCGCCGTTGAGGAAGTCGCCGAACTGCGCCTCCCAGATCACCAGCGAGTGCGGGTCGTTGGAGGCGTAGCCGTACTCGAAGCCCAGCACGGCCTCTTCCGAGAGGATGGAGTCGATGACGACGAACGGCGCCTGGTTCTCGGCAATGTGCTGCAGCGGGATGTACACGCCCTCGTGGTAGTTGGCGCGTTGCTGGTCGTGAATCACCGAGTGGCGGTGGCTGAAGGTGCCGCGGCCGCTGTCCTCGCCGGAGAGGCGGATCGGGTAGCCGCTGGCCACCAGCGAGGCAAAGGCCATGGCCTCGCCCATGCCCCAGTCCACCGGCATTTCGCCGCGGCCCATGGCGGCGCGGTCGTTGTAGACCTTTTTCACCAACTGGTGCGGGTTGACGTGCTCGGGCAGCGTGGTCAGGCGCTCGGCCAGGCGCTTCCACTCGGTCAGCGGGATGGCGGTATCGGCCTCGTCGGTCCACTTGCGGTTCAGGTACGGCGACCAGTCCACGGCGTACTGGCGCTTGAAGTTGGTCAGCACCGGGTCGATGGTGTGCTGGCCGGCTTCCATGGCGGCGCGGTAGGCCTTGACCATCTCGTCCGGGCCCTCGGCGGGCAGCACGCCCTGGGCGATCAGGCGCTCGCCGTAGAGCTTGCGCGTGCCTGGGTGCTGGGCGATCTTGCGGTACATCAGCGGCTGGGTGAGCATGGGGGTGTCCTGCTCGTTGTGGCCCAGCTTGCGGAAGCAGATGATGTCCACCACCACGTCGCGGCCAAAGGTCATGCGGTATTCCAGCGCGAGCTGGGTGGCCAGCACGACGGCCTCGGGGTCGTCGGCGTTGACGTGCAGCACGGGGGCTTCGACCATCTTCACCACGTCGGTGCAGTAGTAGGTTGAGCGCGTGTCGCGCGGGTCGCTGGTGGTGAAGCCGATCTGGTTGTTGATGACGAAGTGCACCGTGCCGCCGGTGGTGTAGCCGCGCGTTTGCGACATGGCCAGCGTCTCTTGCACCACGCCCTGGCCGGCGATGGCCGCATCGCCGTGCACCAGCACGGGCAGCACCTGCTTGCCCTGCGGGTCGCCGCGGCGGTCCATGCGCGAGCGCACCGAGCCCTCGACCACGGGGTTGACGATCTCCAGGTGCGAGGGGTTGAAGGCCAGCGTCAGGTGGATTGGCCCGCCGGAGGTGGGCACGTCCGAGCTGAAGCCCTGGTGGTATTTCACGTCGCCAGCGGGCAGGTCCTCGGGCGCGGTGTGCTCGAACTCGGCAAACAAGTCCTTGGGCATCTTGCCCAGGGTGTTGACCAGCACGTTCAGGCGGCCGCGGTGCGCCATGCCGATGACCACTTCCTGCACGCCGGCCACGCCGGCGGCGTCGATCAGCGCGTCCATGGCGACGATGAAGCTCTCGCCGCCTTCGAGCGAGAAGCGCTTCTGGCCCACGTACTTGGTGTGCAGAAAACGCTCCAGGCCCTCGGCGGCCGTCAGGCGTTCGAGCACGTGGATTTTTTCCTCGGCATTGAGCTGCGGATTGGTGCGCGCGCTTTCGAGCTTTTCCTGCCACCAGCGCTTTTGCGCCTGGTCGGTCAGGTACATGTACTCGGCGCCGATGGTGGTGGTGTAGGTCTCGCGCAGCGCGTTGAGCAGCTCGCGCAGCGTCATGGTGTCCTTGCCGAAGAAGGTGTTGCTGGTGTTGAACACCGTCTCCAGGTCAGCGTCGCTCAGGTCGTAGAAGGCCGGGTCGAGCTCGGGGATGTGCGGGCGCGGGTTGCGCTTGAGCGGATCCAGATCGGCCCAGCGTTGGCCAACGTTGCGGTAGGCGGCGATGAGCTGCTGCACCGCCGTGCGCTTGCGGCCCAGCTCGGTGTCAGCGCCGCTGGCCACCACCACCTGGGTGTGGCCCTGGCGGGCGCGCTCGGCAAAGGCGTTGATGACCGGCAGGTGCGGCACGTCGCGGGTGAGCGAGCCGTCGGCGGCGGGCTGGTTTTGCAGCGAGTCGAAATAGCTGCGCCAGCCATCGGGAACGCTGGTCGGGTCGGCCAGGTAGTTCTCGTACATCTCCTCGACGTAAGGAGCATTGCTGCCAAACAAATGGGTATTGCCCTGATATTGGGTGTACAGGGTCGATGAATCGCTCATGATCCGCAGGACCTCCGCACTTCTGCGAAGTGCATTAGCTGGTTTGAGAAACCTTCCGCGACACGGCTTGACCGGTTGGCGGATGCGACAGTGGCGTTGGAAGGCGCCGAAAAAACCCCGACATTGTGCCACTGCTGCCCGCGCCCAGGGCGCCGCCGTGCGGCTTTTGCCCCCACGGGCGCTCATGCCGACCTGCCGGCTGCGGCCAAACCACAACAGGCAGCAATCGGCGCCGGGCTTTTGCCCCTGCCTGCGCAGGGCGCGGCCGGTGCATATACAGTGACGCTCTTCGTTTCGCCACCGCCCAGCAGCACCGCCATGGACAAGCCCACTTTGCACAGCCGCGCCTTTCTGGCCATTCTGATTGCCGTGACGATCGCCTTCTTCGTGCTGTTGCGACCGTTTTACAGCGCCATCTTCTGGGCCGCCACGCTGGCCGTGCTGTTTTGGCCGGTGCACCAACGCATCCTGGCTCGCATGCCTGCGCGGCGCAATCTGGCCGCGCTGCTGACGCTGCTGGTGTGCCTGTTGATGGTCATCCTGCCGCTGCTGGGGGTGCTGACATCGCTGGTGCAGGAGATGCTGGCCTTCTACGGGCGCATCAATCGCGAGGGCAACGACTTTCAGCACTACTACCAGCAAATCGCCGCCGCCGTGCCGCAATCCGTTTGGGATTTGCTCGCGCGTCTGAAGCTGGACAGCTTTGCCGACATCCAGCCCAAGCTCATGGCGGCGGCCAACCAGCTCGCACGCGTGCTCTCGGCCCAGGCCGTGAACTTCGGCCAGAACACCTTGCAGTTCGGCCTGGCCTTTACGCTGATGCTGTACCTGCTGTTCTTCTTCTTCCGCGATGGCGCCGGACTGATGGCGCTGGTGCGCCACGCCATCCCGATGGACAAGCGTTACTCCAGCCAGCTGGCCAGCAAGTTCAGCGCCGTGGTCAAGGCCACCATCAAGGGCAACATCGTCGTGGCCGCCGTGCAGGGCATGCTCGGCGGGCTGCTGTTTTGGGCCATGGGCATCCAAGGCCCCATCCTCTGGGGCGTGGTCATGGGCGTGCTGTCGCTGCTGCCGGCCGTGGGCGCCGGCCTGGTCTGGGGGCCGGTGGCCATCTACCTGCTGGCCACGGGCGCGCTGCTCAAGGGCGGCATCATGATTGCCGTGGGCGTGGGCGTCATCGGCCTGGTGGACAACCTGCTGCGCCCCATCCTGGTGGGCAAGGAGACCAAGATGCCCGACTATCTGGTGCTGCTCTCGACGCTGGGCGGCATTTCGCTGTTTGGCATCACCGGCTTCGTCGCCGGCCCGGTCATCGCCGCGCTGTTCATGTCCATCTGGGCCATCTTCATCACCAAGAAGGAAGAAGGCAGCCTGGGGCGCTGAGCCCTTGTTCAAGAAATCGGGAGAGTCCGCCATGAGCGCCATCAGCCAACGCATCGACGCCATTGTTCGCCAGGCCCTGGCCCAGCCCCTGAAAGAGCGGGGCTTTGAGCGCCAGGGGCGCAGCTTTCGCCGCGCCGAAGGCGGGGGGCGCATCGCCGTGCTGCAGGTGCAGGGCAGCAAATGGAACTACGGCGACAGCGGCCGCTTCACCGTCAACCTGGGCATCTGGCAGCCCATGCTGGGCAAGCCGCTGCTGCAGCGGCCCAAGGAATACGAATGCCAAACGCGCGAGCGCATCGGCGTTTTGCTGCCCGAATACCGCCAGGACCATTGGTGGCGGCTGGACGCACATACCGACGACGCGGCCATAGCCCAGGCGCTGCGCCAGGCCGTGCTGGAGCATGGCCTGCCCTGGTTCGAAGCCCAGCGCCCGTCCCCGGTGACGCAGCTGGCCGAAGGCTGGCTCACCCGGCTGCGCCGCTGGCTGCAGCAGCGCATGCGACGCAACCAGCGCGGCAGCTGAAGTCAGGCGTCTGCGGCCTGTGCATTGGCCGCGCTGCCGCGCTCGCGCGGCGGCGCCGGGGCCAGGTAGCCCACCACCACGCACAGCAAGCCGTAGCCCATGAACGAGGCAATGCCCCACAGATTGCCCAGGTGCTGGCGATCGAGCAGCACCAGCTTGAGCAGCACCGCGCCCATGACCAGCAGGCCCAGCGTCCACAGCGGCCGCCAGCGCCGGCGCGAGCCCTGCACCCAAGCGGCCACCGCCAATGCCCCCCACAGCAGCGTCAGCACCGTCTGCGCCAGCGCGCTGTGCAGCAAGGCCGGCAGCGCCCAGGGCACGCCGGCCCAGTGGTGCACGGCCGCCAGCGCAGACTTGCTCAGCCACAGCAGCCCTGCCAGCGCCGCCAGGCCGTAGGAGCGCCCGCCGCCTTGGGCCGCCAGCCAGGGCCAAGGCGGCACAGCGCCTGCGCCCTGCAGTGGCAGCCACAGCCGCAGCGCCAAGCCCAGGCTGGCCAGCAGCGCCAAATCCTGCGGGTTGAGCACCGGCAGCCACGGCAGTGGCGCTGGCCGGCCCGGCAGCAGCAGGCCGGGCAAGGCCACCAAGCCCAGCGCGCACAGCGTGCAACGCGCCAGCACCGATGGCCAGTGGCGCGCCACGCCGGGCGCGGCAGCGGCCCCAGCGGGTGCCGCGGGCACGGCGCCATAGCCCAGCCATTGCGGCGCGCGGATCTGCAGCAGCGCCAGACCCAGCGCCGGCGCCGCCACCAGCAGCAGCGCCCAGCCCTGCAGCAGCGCAGCGTCCGGCCCCAGCCGACCACCACCGCAGGCCTGCCACAGCCACAGCGTGGCCGCCAGCAAGGCATGCAGCCACCAGGCGGTATTGGCCAGCGCGTGCAGCTCCTGCATCGCTTCGCCCCGGTCTGGCTCGCGCATGCGGGCCGGGCGCGCAGACGCGAGCCAATGCAGCACGGCGCGGCTGAGCGCCAAATACATCGCCAGCGCCAGCGCCATCCACAGCGAATGCGGGTGGTACCAATGGCGCGGCTCCAGCAGCCAATGCAGCATGGGCCCGGCCAGGCCCAGCAGCAGCGCCGTGCGCGCCAGCACTGGCAGGGGCAGGCTCCAGCGGTACACGGCCGCTGCTGCCCCGCCCAGCAGGGCCAGCAGCATCAGGCGCAGGGCCTCGGCCGCGGCCCCGCTGCTGTGCAGCGCAATCTCGCGCAGGCCCGCGCCCAGCAGCTCCAGCACGCCCAGGATCAGCAAGCCCAGCGCCCAACGCCCGTGCAGCGGGCGCTGGCGCCAGCGGGCCAGACACCAGGCCGCGGCCAGCAGCGTCAGCGCCAAAAACACCGTCGTCGCAAACCAGGGGTTGAGCACCGGCCAGGCCGGCTGGCCGGCGACCGTGGCCTGCCAGCTGCCAGCCCCATCGCTGCGCGCCTGTTGCAGCGCCAGCCAGGCCAGCGCATGCAGCGCCAGGCCCAGGCCTTGCAGCAGCCGCTGGCCCTGGCGCAGGCCCTGCCAGAGCAAGGCCAAGGCCAGGCTGGCCCAAGCCACGCTGGTGGCCTGGGCCGAGAACGCCAGCGGCACGGTGAGCGCGGCAAAGCCCGCGCCCAGCACGGCCCAATCGCGCGCCAGTGGCCGCAGCCGCGCCGGGCGGCGCAGCCCATAGGCCAGCGCGCCGTACAACAGGCTGGCGGCCAGCGCCACCCCAGCCAACGGGCGGCGCTGGCCTTCCAGCAAGATCGCCTGCAGCGCAAAGGCTGCCAGCGGCGTGCCGTACACCAGCACGGTGTCGATCCAACGCCAGCGCCGCTGCGCCGGGCCGTGGCTGCGGCCCAGCCAGGCGGACCAGGCCGGCAAGAGCAGGTACAGCGCGAAGAACAGCGCCAAAAACGCCTGTGCGCTGGCATGCTGGGGCAAGGGCCAAGGCTGCGCCATCAGCCACAGGCCGAAAAAGCCGAACGTGAAGCCAAAGCCCAGCAATTGCAGCGGCTGCCAGGCGCGCCCCAGGCAGATGGCAAAAATCGCTGCATTCAAAGCCGCGTAGTAGCTGAACAGGGCCACGTGGCTGCCGCCGCTGCTGAGCCACAGCGGCGCCAGAAAGCCACCGAGCACGCCAAACATCGCCAGCGCCAGCGCATCCTGGCGCAAGGCCAGCCAGACCGTCAGCGCCAGCGTGGCCAGCGTGCCCGCCAGCGCCGCGCCGGCAGGCAGCAGGCCATAGAGGCGGTAGGCTGCAAACCAGGTCAGCAGCAAGATGCCCAAAGCGCCGCCTTGCACGCTCAGTGCAAAACCGCGCCGCTCTTGACGCTGGCGCCAGCCAAACCACAGACCCGCCACCGCCGCTGCCTGCACGCCCAGCAGGCGGGCCCACATCGGCAGCTGCACCCATTGCTGCTCGTGGGCGTAGCGCAGCAGCGCGGCCACGCCAGCGAACAGCACCAGCATGCCCACCTTGACGGGGACATTGCCCGTGCTGAACCAGTGCCGCAGCCAGGCCATGGCGGTTGCCGTGCCGCCGGGCGGCTGACTGTGCTCGCGCCGATGGCGGGGCGGCAAATCGCCCCACAGCGCATCTTCGGCCTGCGCATCACGCTGCGCTGCCGCATCGGCACTGGCCTGCTCAAGCGGCGCAGCCGCCGGGGGCGAAGTCTCGCGAGCAACCGCTGCCTCCCACAGCCTGGCCTGGGCGGCCAGGCTGCCTGGCTGCTCGCCCCCTGCCTGCCGCGCCGCGGCGCTGGCTGCCGGCGGGGCGGCGGCGTGGGCCATCGGGGCGGCAGCGGTGACAGTGGCCGTGGCTGGCTCACGCGTCGCCACAGGCGCAGCAGCAACGGGGCCAGCGCCTGCGGCCAAGGATTGCTGCAACTGCTGGATCTGGCGCTGCTGCTGCTGGCTGCGCTGCTCCAGCGCCCGCACCCGACGGCGCAGCCTGTGCAGATGCAGCCCGATGAACAGCAGCACGAGGGGCAAGGCCATGAGCAAGCCCCCAAAAAACAGTTCTATCCATGGATCCATCGGGCCTCCCCTTGATCGACTGCTTGGTGTTTGGCGCTCGCCAGTGTAGGGCCTGCGCGCGCAGCCCCGGCCAACGCGGCATACTCGGCAGCCTCGCCTTCTTCAGCACACACACGCCATGAACCAACTCGACCTCATGCCCAGCCTGTACCGCGACCTGCCCACGCAAGAGGCCATCGACCAGGCCTACAACCCTTCGCTGGGGCTGGATCTGGGCGCCATCGTGCAGCACTTCGAGACGCAGTCCGAACGCACGCGCCAGGGGTGGCGCTACATCCCGGACGTGCCCTACGGCCCCACGCGCGAGGAAAAGCTCGACATCTTCCCGGCCGAGCGCCCCGATGCGCCCGTGCTGCTGTTCATCCACGGCGGCTACTGGCGCTCGCGCTGCGCGCGCGACTTCAGCGCCATCGCCCAAGGCCCGCGCGAGCTGGGCATGACGGTGGTGCTGATCGACTACGCGCTGTGCCCCAAAGTCACGCTCGACGAAATCAGCCGCCAGGCGCGCGCCAGCCTGGTCTGGGTGCGCCGCCACATCGCGCAGTACAACGGCGACCCGCAGCGCATCACGCTGGCCGGCCATTCCGCCGGCGCCCACCTGGCCGCCATGTGCCTGCAAACGCCCTGGCAGCGCGACTACGGCCTGCCCCAGGATTTGGCGCGCGCCGCGCTGCTCATCAGCGGCATCTACGACATCGCCCCGCTGCGCTACAGCTACTTGCAGCCAGCCATCCAGCTCGACAGCGACATCATCGCGCGCAACTCGCCCATGTTTGGCGTGCAGCCCAGCCAGGCCCAGGCCCTGCTGAGCTGGGGCGCGGACGAAAGCAGCGAATTTGCCCGCCAGTCGCAGCATTTTCTGGCCCAGTGGCACGGCGCCGGCAACCAGGGCAGCGCACTGGCCTTGCCCGGCGCCAACCACTACACCGTGCTCGACGGACTGAGCCGCGCCGACAGCGCCCTGTGCCAATGGCTGGCGCAACATGCGTGAGAACTGGTGCTGCATCGGCTCGAAAGCCCAGCGCCAGCCCGCAGGAGGCTGGCGTCAAAAAAATTTTCCCATTTCGCCAGACAGGCCAGAAAACACCCCTATAATCTCGGCTTTCGCTGATGCGCACACAAACTGCGTGGCATTGGCCGATGCGGGAATAGCTCAGTTGGTAGAGCGCAACCTTGCCAAGGTTGAGGTCGC
>JAUMYI010000315.1 GCA_030528705.1 Comamonadaceae bacterium
GCGCGGCGCGTGGCCAAGATGTACCTTGGCGAAGTGTTCAAGGGCCGCTACGTGGCCGCGCCCGAGATCACCGAGTTCCCCAACGCCGAGCGCCTCAATGAGCTGATGATCGTCGGCCCGATCACGGTGCGCAGCGCCTGCAGCCACCACTTCTGCCCGGTGATGGGCAAGGTCTGGATCGGCGTGCTGCCCAATCAGAGCACCAACGTGATTGGGCTGTCCAAGTATGCGCGGCTGGTCGATTGGGTGATGGGGCGGCCGCAGATCCAGGAGGAGGCCGTGGTGCAGCTGGCCGATTTGATCATGGAGCGCACCCAGCCCGACGGGCTGGCCATCGTCATGGAGGCCAGCCACTTCTGCATGTCCTGGCGCGGTGTCAAGGAGATGGACAGCAAGATGCTCAACTCGGTGATGCGCGGCGTATTTCTCAAGGACGCCAGCCTGCGCCGTGAATTCCTCTCCCTGATTCCCAACCGAGGCCAAGGTGCCTGAGGGCCTGTGCAAAGTCTCGCGCCGGGATTTTGAGCAGGCTCTGCAAAAGGAGTGCAGCCATGTTAGTGCAATTGGCCTATGCCAGCCTCGCCGCCCCGGATGCGGCCGCAGCCGTCGGCGCCATTTTGGCCAGCGGGCGCCGGCACAATCAGCAGCTGGGCATCAGCGGCGTGCTGTGCAGCGGCTTTGGCATGTATTTGCAGGTGATGGAGGGCGAGCGCGCCGCTGTCAGCCAGACCTATGCGCAGCTGCTGCAAGACGCCCGGCACGAGCAGGCGCAGCTGCTGTACTGCGCAGAGATCAGCGAACGCCAGTTCGCCAACTGGACCCTGGGCCACGTCAAGCTGGAGAAGCTGGGCACGCCGTTTTTGCTCAAGTACGCCGAGCGCCTGCCGCTGACGCCCGGACAGCTCTCCGCCCCATCGGTGCGCGCCATGCTGCTGGATTTGGTCGCCACGGCGGCGATTGCCCATAAGTAATCAGGTAATCAGCCAGACGCCAAGGGCGCTGTCGCCCAGTTCAGCCCCGGTCGTGGCGCGGGAGCTGGGCGCTGCCAGCTTCCGGCGTGGCGGGGCTGCGCTGCTCCAGCATCTGGCGCAGCAGCGGGATGGTGATGGCCCGCTGGGTGCGCAGCGCGTGCGCATCGAGCTGAGCCAGCAAGGCGCTGAGGCTGGAGAGATCGCGGGCAAAGCGCCCGAGCAGGTACTGCGCCACCTCGTCACTGAGCGCCACGCCGCGCTCTTGCGCCTGGCGCTGCAGCACCTGCTGGCGCTGTGCGTCGTTGAGCGGTTGCAGCGCAAAGCCCAGGCCGCTGCCCAGGCGCGAGCGCAAATCCTCGCGCAGTGGCAGGTCTACCGGCGGGGCATCACCGGCGGCCAGCACCCAGCACGGCGGCCCTTCGCCTGGGTGCGTGGCATTGATGAACCAGTTGAAAGCGCATTGCTGCGTGGCCGGGTCGAACTGCCCGACATCGTCGAGCAAAATGGCGCGCCAGCGCGGGTTGAACTCCGGCTGCGCGCCCGCGGCCTGCAGCGTGCCGGGGCGCAGCCAGCCCACGGCCAGCCCCGCTTCCTGCAAGGCCAGCGCCACCGATTGCAGCAAATGGCTTTTGCCCGTGCCCGCAGCGCCCCAGAGGTAAACCGGCAGCGGTGCGCTGGCCGGGGCGGGCGCTTGCAGCTGCGCAATGCCTTCCTGCAGGCACTGCACCGCTGCCTCATTGCCGCACGGGTCAAACCGGGCAAAGCTCGGTTGTGGTGTCAAGCCAATGTCCAGTGCCAGTTGCTCCATGCGGGTGTGGGGGGTGATGTCATTTCACAAGTCCAGCCTCATTCTCAGCCGCGTTGCTTGCCGGCTTTGCCTTGGAAATGCCAGGGGTGTGGGCGGGTTGCCGTCAAAGGAAAGGGCCTGTGCGCTCTTGGCCGGCCGGCCCTCCCTTAAAATGCGGGCCGATTCTAAGGCAACGCTGAATAAGTCCCCGCAGTGCGGCGCATCCCTGTATGGGGATGGGATGCAAGGCGCAAACCGCAGCAATAGCTTGAGC
>JAUMYI010000316.1 GCA_030528705.1 Comamonadaceae bacterium
CGGCCATCTTGTCCGAGTCGTACTCGTTCATCTGGCAGCCAAAGGTTTTGATGAAAACTTTCTTTTTCATGGCAAGGCAATGGAATAGGTGATGTGTTCTTTTCCCGATCAGGCCAGCCTGTGAATGTTGGCCCGCAGCAGTGCAATGGGCCCCAGGCGACAAACCTGCGCAATGAATGCGTTGCTTTGGACAACGGGATCAGGCCCGGCAGCGGCGGGCGTGAATTGGAGTGGCGATTTCTGGCTGGGCCATGGCGGCGCTGCCAGACTGTCGAGGGGCAGCGCCAGTCATCCGTGAAGATGTGTGTTTGGGGCGCTTGCCTGTGGGGCAGTGGATTGCCGGGCGCTGGCGCGTGATGAGCACACAGGCCCCCAGCAAGGGCAGAGCCTGCCACACTGCGCAGGCAGGCAGGCAGGCAGGCAAGCGGCTCAACGCCGAGAGCGCGCGAGCTGGCGTGCTCAGCGCATCGTCGCCGTGCCGTGGCCGGTGATGGTGCCGTAACCGCCGTGCGCGCCACTGGCCGAGGCCGGGCGCAGCGCATTCTTGGCCGTGCCCACGCCCAGCGGCCCGGGCTGCACATCGTGCGGATCCTGCGTGGCCGGCCCAAACAGGCCGAACAAGCGCCGGGGCGGCATCTCCGCATCGCGCAGTACCCACGCTGTCTGCACCATGCCCGTGGCCACCTCCACCTGATAGCGCACGCGCAGGCGCTGACCGGCCAGCTGCGCTGCGGGCACGATGTGGTGCTGCTGGTTGTACAGGCGCAAGCCAGGGGCCAGGCCAATGCGCTTGCCATTGAGCCGCGCCGATGAGGCATCGGTGATGACCAGCGTGCCATACAGCGCAGATTGCGGGAATGTGCGGGCAGCCTGCGGGCTGTGCCCCATTTGCAAAGGGGCGTGCTGCGCTTGGGCCGCTGGCGCGGCCAGAAGGGCTGCGGCAGATAAGGACAGCGCAATCAGCCAAGGCACTGCGCGAGGGCGGCGAGTGGCATCGTGGGGGCGGCAACAGCGGTTCATGGTGTGTATCCAGAGGCTGATAAAGGGTGGGGAAGATATGGCGGCCATAGGCCATGCGTTGCATGCTGTGCGGCTGTTTGCACACACTCTGCACAACGGCGCAGCTCAGCTGCAGCACAAACAGCCTGTGATTTTAGGGGCTGGTGCTGGCTGCGTCACATGGCGCCTGGGGCGCATGTTGGTTGGGCGCAGCAAAGCCCCGGGCATCACACGCTCAAATAACCTGTTCAAAATCTCCACACAGCGGGTCATGAATCGGATTTGGGCGGTCTGCTTCCGTTGCAAAGCCTGGCCATGGCTCAGGCTATGGATGTGTTGTGCGCCTTGCAGCCCATCCCCAACCGCTGCACAAACCAACCCAATCTCAACAACCCCTAATCTTCCAGCCTGGCCGACCAGCGCGCATCCAAGGCTGCGGGCGTGCGCCCCCAATGCTGCTGCAGCTGATCCAGCTCGCGCCGGCTCTTCTTGGTTGGCCGGCCATGGCGCCGCCCGCTGGCTGGCTCTGGCGCCAGCTGGCGCAACTGCGCCTGGCGCTCGCGCGCGGCGATGCTCTCGGCCGTTTCTTCATACAACAGCTGCGCCTGGGGCGCGGGGCCTCGCTGCTGGCTCAGGGCCAGGATGCGCACCACCCGCTGCTGAGGGCCATGGCCGATGCACAGCACATCGCCAGCGTGCACCTCTCGCGCTGGCTTGGCGGCCACATCATTGACCAGCACCCGGCCCCTATCGATCTGTTCAACGGCCAAAGAGCGGGTCTTGAAAAAACGTGCACACCAAAGCCATTTGTCCAGGCGCATGCTCTGGCGGCGCTCGGTATCTTGCCCTTCGGCCTGCGTGCGGGTAACGGCGCCATGTTGGCGGGCAAGTTTGGACGTGCGGGCATTTTTCTGTTGAGCCATAGGGCAAGAATCTTGGCGGGCCTTGAATGGATGTTAGAGCGTGTTATGCACTGTTCGCCCCCCGCGCTGGCCCCAAAACCGTGTAATCGCAAGGCGGCG
>JAUMYI010000317.1 GCA_030528705.1 Comamonadaceae bacterium
GGCGATGGATGCCACTGTGCAGATCGCGGTATTGCAAGGCCAGCTCCTCGGCCAGTGGCAGCAGCTGCGGATAGCGGCTGCGTGCAGCGGCGAGCAAGTCCTGCGCCGAGACGGGCCAGGCCTCGGTGGAGATGAAGTGCAGCCGATCGCAACGCTGCGGATCGTCGCGCCAGGCCTGCCAGGTGGCGAGAAAGTTCAGGCCCAGGCCAAAGCCCGTCTCCAGGATGCGCCACTGGCGCTGGCCCCGCCAGGCCTCGGGCAGGCCACAGCCCTGCAAGAAGCAGCCCTGCGCCTGGGCCAGGCCGCCGCCGGCATGGCTGTGGTAGCGATCGCCAAACTGTGGCGAATAGGGGCTGCCATCGGCCAGCCACTGCACGGCTGGCCCCGGCTGCAGCGGGCCTGGGGCCGGCCCTTGCAAGGCTTGGCCCGGGGGCGGGCAAGAAGGGGGCGCGGTGCTGCACATGTTGTTTTTTTGCTGCGAAAACAGTGGTTCGGAGTGCCATCCGGGCCGTCGCCGCAGACTTACAAATGGCGCGGCGGGCCCGGCGCAGAAGGCCCATGCAAATCAGCCAGTTAAGGCCAAGTGCTGATCGGGCATCTGCGTTGGCACGAATTTATATACACAAAATTACATGAAAGGCGGGATGCAATCCATTGACAGCTATTTGCAGATTCAGAAAATCCACATTTTTGCAATATTTGTGCAGCGCACAAGAACCTGAAGACAAGAACAGGTTCGCCCTACGAGGAGTTTGCTGGCAAACGCAGGGATTGGCAGGCATGAACGATGAATGCCCGCCACAAGCACCACAGCAGCGGTGGCCCTGAACGCTTCCATCATCCCTGAGAGTTGGCACAACGCTGCGGCCCCAACGGCTTTCATTCAGCCAGGGCCGCGGTGGCACGGTGCAACAGGGGACAGGCACACAGCCTGGAGCAGACTCGCATTGTTCAATGCCAAGACCGGCAAGCCGCATGACGCGGGCCATGGCAAGCATGGCCCTGTGGGCACTGCACAGCATGTGCGGCGGCTGGTCGAAACACTGAGGCGGCTGAATTGGCGCAGCCGCACGTTGGAGAAGCGAATGTCTCTGCTGACGCATTGGCTGCGGCTGTTGGCCGCTGCTCTGGGCTGGATGGGCAAAAGCATCCATACGGTGATGCTGAACATCCTGGCCATGCTGGGCGCTGTGGCCGTATTTGCCGCCCTGGTGCTCTACACCCACCCCGATCTGCTGAACCGGGGCGAACAGTGGCTCTACAGCCATCTCTACCAGCGCAAGGTGGCGCAAGTCGATCTGGATGTCGAGCACGAAGCCCTGGAGCGCGTCACGGCCGTGGATCTGCTGGATCTGTCCGAAGAGCAGGCCGCCGCCGCCTTCTGGCTGAGCAAGAAATACCGCGTAGCCCCCGAGCCCATGGGCGCGCTGGTGGCGCAGGCCTATTCGCTGGGCGAAAAGCGCGGCTTGGACCCGCGCCTGATCCTCTCGGTGGTGGCCATTGAGTCGCGCTTCAACCCGTTTGCGCAAAGCGCCGTGGGCGCGCAAGGGCTGATGCAGGTCATGACCAGCGTGCACGAGGACAAATACCAGCACTTCGGCGGCACGCTGGCGGCCTTTGACCCGGTGAGCAACATGCAGGTTGGCTCGCTGATCCTCAAGGACTGCATCGACCGCTTTGGCGGCGTGCAGCGCGGCCTGGTGTGCTATGTGGGCGCGGCCAAGCTGCCCAGCGATGGCGGTTACTCCAGCAAGGTGCTGGCCGAGCACGAGCGCCTCAAGGAGGCCACGCGCAATGCCGCCAAGGTTTTGCCTGCCTCGTTCAAGACGGCCCGGCTGCAACGCAAGGCCGATCTGGCCCTGGCCGAGCAAGAGCCGGCCCAGACCGGCCTGGCGCCCACCGCCCAGCCGCTGGGCCTGCAGCCCACAGTGGCCACGGTGACGCAGGCTGCGCCACAGCTGCGCAAAACGGGTGGAAGTGCCGCGCCGACGCAGCCCGAGAAGGTCGCGCA
>JAUMYI010000318.1 GCA_030528705.1 Comamonadaceae bacterium
GGCTCTTACATGGACTCTTCCAGCATTTGTCGGTAATCCTGCACGCTGGCTTCGATGGGGTTGGTGGCGTGGCAGTGGTCGCGCAGGGCGCGCTCGATGATCAGGGCGAAGTCGCCCTGTTTGACGCCCATGGCGGCCAGCCCGCTGGGCATGCCCAGCTCTTGGTTGCGCACCTGCACGGCCTGGGCCAGTTGCGCGGCCGCTTGTGCGGCGCTGGCCTGCTCGGGCAAGGGCAGGCCCATGGCCTGGGCCATGCGCTGCATGCGCCGCTCCTGCTGCACGCTGGGGGCCTGGGCGTTAAAGCGCAGCACGGCCGGCAGGAAGATGGCGTTGAGCGTGCCGTGGTGCAGCTGCGGGTTGATGCCGCCCAGGCTGTGGCTGAGCGAGTGCACGCAGCCCAGGCCCTTTTGAAAGGCCATGGCGCCTTGCATGCTGGCGGCCATGAGGTTCAGGCGCGCCTGGCGATCTTGCCCGTGCTGCGTGGCTTGGGCGATGTGGGCCCAGCCGCGCGCCAGGCCATCGAGCGCGATGCCGTCGGCTGGCGGGTTGAAGGCAGCGGCCATGAAGGTTTCCATGCAGTGGGCGATGGCGTCCATGCCGGTGGCGGCGGTCAGCCCGGGGGGCAGGCCCAGCGTCAGCTCAGGATCGCAAATGGCCGCGCGCGGCACCAGGTGCCAGGAGTGAAAGCCGAGCTTGCGGCCATCGTCAACGATGAGGATGGCGCCGCGCGCCACCTCGCTGCCGGTGCCGCTGGTGGTGGGGATGGCGATCAGCGGCGCGACGGCTTCGCTGATGCGCGGCGAGCCGCCTTCGATGGTGGCGTAGCGCGTCAGAGGGCCTTCGTGCGTGGCGGCAATGGCCACGCCCTTGGCGCAGTCGATGGCCGAGCCGCCGCCCACGGCAATCAGGCCGTCGCAGTGCTGCTCGCGGTAGCGTTGCGTGGCCGCGCGCACGGCCGCCTCGGTGGGGTTGGGCGGCGTGGCGTCGAACACGGCGCAGTCCATGCCCTTGAGCTGGGCCAGCACGCGCTCGACGATGCCGGCGGCCTTGACGCCGGCATCGCTGACCAGCAGCGGGCGGCTGATGCCGATGCGCTGGCACTCGCTGGCCAGCAGGGCGATGGCGCCAAAGTCGAATTGGATTTGCGTGACGTAGTTGATGAAGGCCATGTGTGTCTCCTGATGCTTGGGCAACGCTGAACAAGTCTCTCGCGCACGGCGCATCCCTGTCTGGGGCGGCTTGCCGCGCCAGCAAAGCCTGGCCATCGCTCAAGCGATTGCTGCGGTTTGCGCCTTGCATCCCATCCCCACGCAGGGATGGGATGCACTTGCGGGGACTTATTCTGCGTTGCCCTTGTTTTTGCGGGGCCGTGCAGAGGTCTTGCACAGGTACTCAGGCCAGCAGCTCCTGGATTTGGCGTGCGCTGGCTTCGCAGGTCTGGATGTGCTCGGCCAGCCACTGCGGGTTGTAGTAGGTGGGCAGGTAACGCTCGCCGGCATCGCACAGCAGCGAGAGGATGGAGCCTTGCTCGCCCTGGGCCTGCATGTGCTGGGCCAGGCGCAGCATGGCCACGAAGTTGGTGCCGGTGGACGGGCCCACGCGCCGCCCCAGTAGCTGCGACAGCGCGTGCATGGCGGCAATGGATTGCGCGTCGCTGACCACCTCCATGCGATCTACCAGCGTGCGCACGAAGCTGGGCTCCACGCGCGGGCGGCCAATGCCTTCGATGCGCGAGCCCGGCGCGCTCAGGCCGGCATCGCCGCAGCGGTGGTAATCGGCAAAGACCGAGCCTTCCGGGTCGGCCACGCACAGCTCGGTGGCGTAGCACTGGTAGCGCACGTAGCGGCCAATGGTGGCGCTGGTGCCGCCGGTGCCCGCGCCCACGACGATCCAGCGCGGGATGGGGTGGCGCTCGCGCTGCATTTGCGTGAACATGCTTTGCGCGATGTTGTTGTTGCCGCGCCAGTCGGTGGCGCGCTCGGCGTAGGTGAACTGGT
>JAUMYI010000025.1:0-11776 GCA_030528705.1 Comamonadaceae bacterium
GTACATGGAGCGGTTGGGCGCGCGCGATTTGCCCTGGGTGATGTGGGCGCTGCGCGCGTTGGCGGGGCGGATGGGAATGGTTTTTTGCTCGCTCATGGTCTTTCTCGGGGTGGGGCAGGGGCGATGCGCGGGCTGCTCAAGGGCAGCCCGCGCCTTCAAAAGCATCTATTGTGCCGCCTGCCGCAGCGCGCGCCGTGCTGGCGCGGCCCAGACCGCCCCAGAGAGTTAAAAGGCCTGGGTATTGCCGCGCACCAGGGACATGAGCTGCGTGGCGTTCAGGCTTTGCGCCTGCTGGCGCATGTCCGGCAGGTATTGCGTGTGCAGCTGGCGGCCGTCTTGCAGCATGTGGGCATAGCTGTCCTTGAGCACTTGCGCCGAGATGCTGCGCCCGCCGGCGTAGTACTGGTTGGCGACGTGGCCCAGCGCATAGGTGGAGGCAAAGCTCATGCCGGAGCTGACGGCCTGTTTGCCCAGGCCGCCCAGCAGGCCCTTGCCGGCCTTGCCCAGCAGTCCGCCCAGCAGCTTGCGCCCGGCCTGCTCCAGGTATTGCGAGGTCATGCCCACGCCGATGGTGGCCAGGAAGTCGCGGATGTGGCCCTTGTCCAGCTCGTAGCCGTAGCTCTGGCCGATCTGATAGACCAGGCGCATTTGCAGCGGGATGATGGCCATGGTCGAGAGCGATTCGGGCAGCAGCTCGATGGCGCCATTGAGCGTGGCGGCGCGCAGGATTTTTTGCCTCATGGCCTGCTCGTCGAGCGTGCTGGGGCGCTTGTTGGGCTGGGCCGTGCCCGCTGCTGGGCTGGCTGGCTGGGCGGCTGTGGCGCTGGCGGCTGCCACGGGCGCGGCAGTGGCCGTTTGCAGCGGCGCCTGGGCCATGGCTTCGCCATCGTGCAGGGTTTGCTGGGCGAATGGCTGCTCCAGCCCCAGCGCCTGGTGCAGCTCGCCCAGGAAGGCGCGCTCGCGCTCGCTGGTGCTGCCATCGGCATCGCAGACGCACACGGCCATCTCGTAGGCCAGTTGGCGGCTTTCCATGCTGGGCAGCCCGGCAACGGCCTGCGCCAGATTGGTGCGCTTGAGCAGCACGTCCTGGTAGAGCGTGGGCAGATTGACTGCATCGGCCTGGCTCAGCCCCTCGGCAATGCGGCGGATTTCTTCGCGCTCGCGCGCGTGCTTGTCGCTGTCAGCATAGGCTGCCAGCAGGCTGATGGTGAGGATGGAGCGGATTTCCTGGGTGCTCATGGTCATGGCGTGGCCTTGGCGGTGAAGGGGTTGGGATGCCGGCGCGTGCGTCCGACGCGGGTGAGGGTGCGGGGCCAGATTGTCGGTGCAGATCAATGGCTGTGTCCGGGCGTGGCCATTGGGCTGGCGCGGGCCCTATACTCGGCGCTTTTTCGTGCGGGCCCGTGTCGTGCGTGGGCGCAGGGCATTCTTCGCACAGCGGCCTGCAGTTCTTGGCGGATTGGCGGCTTTTCAAGCCCCATGATGGTGAAAATTGAAAACAACGCTCAAAGACGTGCGCGACCGTTACGACCAGTACGCGCAGATATACGACAAATTGTTTGGCCTGGTGCTGGAGCCAGGCCGCCGCGCGCTGGCGCAGCAGTTGCAGCGCCAGCCGCCGCAAAACATTCTGGAAATTGGCGTGGGCACGGGCCTGCTGTTGCCGCTGTACCGGGCGCTTGGGCCGGTCCCGGGGGGGGTTTGGTCGCCCGGCATGCTGCAAAAGGCGCGCGCTCGGGTGGATCCGGCGCGCGCCGCGCCGGTGACGCTGCTGGTGGCCAATGGCGAATCTCTGCCGTTTGCCGATGGGCAGTTCGATTGCGTGACTTTGCCCTACACCTATTCGGTCACGCCCGATCCGCAGGCTTTCATCCGTGAAGTGCGGCGCGTGTGCCGCCCGGGCGGGCGCATCGTGGTGCTGAACCATTTCTCCAACGCCGGGCCGGTGTGGCGGGTGCTCGAACGCATGGCCAAGCCCTTCACCAAGCGCATCGGCTTCGATTCGGACTTTGCCTACGACCAGCACATCGAGCACTACGACTGGCACATCCAGTCGGTGCGCCCGGTCAATGCGCTCAATCTCTCGCGCCTGGTGGTGATCGAAAACCGCTGATGCGCCAATGCGCCGATACGCCAATGGCGCGGCGCAATTTCAGTCGGCTGCTTTGTGTTGGCCTGAGCGCGCGCGGCGCGGCTCGAAATACAGCAGGTAGAGCAGCGCGGCGATGTTGAGCAAGGCCAGCGTGAACCAGGTCAGGGCGTAGCTCAGGTGGTTGTTGCGAAACTGCAGCTGCGTCAGCCCTGGGCGTGGCCAAACCAGGGCGGTGCTGCCCCCAGCGGAGGGCAGCGTGTGGCTGGGCTCGATCTGCTGGGCATCGACGAAATAGGGCGCCGTCATCTGGCCGGGCAGGGCCTGCGCGGCCGAGAGCTCGGCTGGGTTGCGCTGATACCAGCGTTGCTCGGCCGGGCGGTTTTCACGCAAGAACCAATGCGGGCGCGGCGGCAGGCGCAGCAGGCCAGTGACTTGCACGCTGCGCTCGGCTTGGGCCGCTGGCGCGCTCAGGCGGGCGTAGTCCGGGCTGTGGCGCATGGCCGTGGGGATGAAGCCGCGATTGATCCAGACCACGGCGGGCGCGGCGGCATGCGCATCGGCGCTGGCATTTGCGTTGGGGGTCGCGCTGGGATTCGCGCTGGGGTTTGTGTTGGCAGCGCCAGGCTGCGGCGTCAGTTGCAGCGGCGCCATGAGCCAGTAGCCCGGCCCCAGGTCGGTGTTGGCATAGACGGGGATGCTGCGCTCGGTCAGCAGCTGGCCGGCCAGTTGCAAGCGCCGGTATTCGTCGCCAGCGCCCAGTTGCGGCCATTGCGCGGGAGTGGGTGGGGCCTCGGGGCTGGCCTGCACGCGCGCTTGCACGCGCGCAATCAGGTCTTTTTTCCAGCCCAGGCGCTGCAATTGCCAGCTGCCCAGGCTGCAAAACAGCAGCGTGTTCAGGCTCAGAAAGGCCAGCAGGGCCCAGCGTTTGGCTTTGGAGGGCGCGGCGGCAGCGGCGCCTGCGGTGGGGCGGTTGTCAGGCATGAGGGGGCGTCCAAGTCTGCAATCTGCCGCGCGCCGGGGCGATGGCCCGATGGCGGCGGGCTTTATTCACGCCAGTGCTCTGCAATCCAGCGGGCCGGGCGGATGTAGCGAAAGCGGCGGTTGCGCCGGCCGGCCAGGGCATCGGGCGGATTGCATTCGCCGTGGAAGATGACGATTCTGGCCTGCTCGGGGATGAAGGGCGCGCGCCAGTAGTTGCTCGGCCAGGTGGGGATGCCGTGGTACTTGAAGCTGGGGCACCAGGGCTCTGGCCAATAGGCCAGCTGGCCCTGGCGGTGCAGGTAGTCCGACAGATAGGCCTGCTCGTTGCGAAACTGCTGCTGCACCTGGGCCACGTTGCGCTGGAAGTATTCCAGCACGTCCGGGTGGGCGCCGATCTCGAAGCGGTAGACGGAGGAGTTGCCAGTGATGCGGCGGCGCTTCCAGGGCCGTGGGTAGTCGTGGATGATGCGAAACGGCCCGGGCAGGGTGAAGAAGTCATCGAGCGGGCCCACGACCACCACGTCCAGATCGAGAAACAGCGCCACGCCCTGCAGGCCGTAGAGCTCGCGCAGCTCGGGCGAGAAGGTGGCCAGCTTCTTCCAGGCGCGGTCAGGCTGGCGCGGGTAGCGTTGCCAGTCCAGCTCCGGGATGGGAAAGCACTCGACCTCGGGGCGTATGCCCTGCACGTCGTCGGTCAGGCAGACGAAGCGAAACGGCCCCTGCAGCTGGCGCCGCGCCATGGCGTAGAGGCGGTTGACGTATTCAGGGCCGTATTTGCTGCCCCATTTCATGCACAGCACATGCCGCGTGGCGGCAGGGGCCGGGGTGTCCTGCAAGCGCATGGTGGCCCGGTCGGGATGGATGGCCTGCATCAATCCAGCGACTTCTTCTTGGCCGAGCTTTGGCGCGGCTTGGCTTTCTTGACGTTGCCGCCGGCGGTCAGGCGCTGGTTGCCCAGCACGCGCAGATGTTTGATCTCCGGGCGCTGGCCGGCGCGTTTGCCGGGCTTGACGACCTTGACCTCGGTGGGCGCCTTGCCGCCCGCGCCCGGCGCGCGGGCCTTGGGCGCCTGCGGGCGCCAGAGCACCAGCAGCTTGCCGATGTGCTGCACGGCGGCGGCGCCGAGCTGCTCGCACAGCTGCTGCAGGTACTGCTCGCGCAGCTGGCGATCATCACTGAAGACGCGGATCTTGATCAGGCCATGGGCTTGCAAGGCGGCCTGGACCTCCTTTGCGACGGCGGCGCTCAGGCCCTCCGCGCCGATGAGGACGACCGGGTCGAGGTGATGGGCATCGGCGCGCAGGCTGCGGCGCTGGGCCGGGGTCAGGGTCAAGGCAGTCATGGCATGATTATCGGCCATGCGGCCACGCTCTCAGGCAAGGTCTGCGCGCATCGCACCGTGCCCACGGCGCTGCGATGCGCGCAGACCTTGCCTGAGGTGCTGGCCGTCTCATCTTGGGCGACATCGCATTGGCGCAATCTGGAGAGCATTGATTCATGACGGGCAAGCACGGCCGTGCAGGCAGCGCGGGCAAGAGCGGCAAGGTCAACAAGACCTGGCTGCACGAGCACCTCAACGACCCTTACGTCAAGCTGGCGCAGAAGGAGGGCTATCGCGCCCGCGCGGTGTACAAGCTCCAGCAGCTCGATCAGGAGTTCGAGTTGCTCAAGGGCGCGCGCGTCGTGGTCGATCTGGGCTGCGCCCCCGGGGCCTGGTGCCAGTACCTCAGCCGCAAGCTGGCGCTGGGCCGCGCGCTGGCCGAGGGCGATGCGGCAGGCCAGGGCGCAGCCGCTGCGCCGCTGGTGCTGGGGGTGGACTTGCTGCCCATGGAGCCGGTGGCCGGCGTGCACTTCATCCAGGGCGACTTCCAGCAGGAGGAGGTGCTGCAGCGCCTGCAGCAGGCATTGCAGGGGCGGGCCGTGGATTTGGTGGTCTCTGACATGGCGCCCAACCTCAGCGGCCATGCCGCCACCGATGGCGCGCGCGTGCAGACGCTGGTGGAAATGGCGGTGGACTTCGCGCAGGCGCATCTGCGCAGCGATGGCGCCATGGTGGCCAAGGTGTTTCACGGCCCCGGCTACGATGAGCTGGCGGCGCTGTTTCGCCAGACCTTCCGCAAAAGCCGCCCCTACAAGCCCAAGGCCTCGCGCAGCCGCTCGGCCGAGGTCTTTCTGATCGGCCAGGGCCTGCGCGGCGCGCAGGGCTGAGCCGCTTGCGAGACACAGACCATGCGCATTCCTACTTCCTCATACCGCCCCATTGCGGATTTGCCCGACACCCTCATCAGCCAGATCGCCGCAGGCGAGGTGGTCGAGCGCCCGGCCTCGGTGGTGCGCGAGCTGCTGGACAACGCCCTGGACGCCGGCGCCAGCGAAATCCAGCTGCGGCTGCTGGCCGGCGGCATCCGCCACATCGTGCTGGAGGACAACGGCCGCGGCATGCCGGCCTCGGACCTGCCGCTGGCCATTCGCCGCCATGCGACCAGCAAGATCCGCAGCCTGGACGATTTGGAGTCGGTCACCACCATGGGCTTTCGCGGCGAGGCGCTGGCCGCCATCGGCTCGGTGGCGCAGCTGCGCATCGTCTCGCGCACGGCCAGCCAGCCCCAGGCCATGATGATCGACGCGGACAGCGGCGCGCTCGAGCCGGCCGCGCGGGCCGTGGGCACGACGGTGGACGTGCAAGAGCTGTTCTTCGCCACGCCGGCGCGGCGCAAATTCCTCAAGGCCGAAAACACCGAGCTGGCGCACTGCGTGGAAACCGCGCGCCGCCACGCGCTGGCCCGGCCCGACGTGGGCTTTGCCATCTGGCACGGTGGCAAGCTGCAACACCAGTGGCGCGCCGTGCCGGGGCAGGGGGCGGAGCAGCCTGCGCCCGCTGGCTTCAAGCTGCTACAGCCAGCGCAGTGGGAGCGCCGCATTGCCGACGTCATGGGCGCGGAGTTCATGGCGCACTCGGTGCCCGTTGCCTATGAAGAAGGGGGCGTGGCCGTCTATGGCCGCGCTGGCATGCCAACCCACTCGCGCGCGCGCGCCGACCAGCAATACAGCTTCGTCAACGGGCGCTTCGTGCGCGAGAAAACCCTGGCGCACGCCGCGCGCGCCGCCTACGAGGACGTGCTGCATGGCCAGCGCCAGCCGGTGTACGTGCTCTACGTCGAGATCGACCCGCAGCAGGTGGACGTGAACGTGCACCCGACCAAGATCGAAGTGCGCTTTCGCGATGGCCGCGTGGTGCATGCCGCCGTGCGCCACGCGCTGGAGCGCGCCTTGGCGCCTTCGCGGGCGTTGACGGCCGAGCCCCCTGATGCGGCCGATGGAGCCCGCGCCGCCGCTGCCCTGGCCGCGCCGGGCGGCATGGCCCAGCCCCTGGCAGTGCGGCCGCCCCTGCCGCTGGCGCAGCAGCGCCGGCTGGGCTTTGCCGCCGACATCGAAAAAACCCGCCAGACCCTGGCCGCGCTGTGGGGCGATGGCGGCAATGCGAGCACTACAAACCCTGTGGGCGAGACCGCTGCCATGGCAGAGCCCCTGGCCCAGCAGCCCCAGGCGCCGGGCACTGCGGCCTACGCCATGCCCGCCGCAGGCGCTGCGGCGCTGGCGCTGCACGAGCCGGCACGGCCCTGGCTGGCCGGGGCCGAAGCTGGCTCCGGGGCCGAGGCGCAGCCCGATTGGCCGCTGGGGCGGGCGCTGGCGCAGCTGCACGGCGTCTACATCCTGGCGCAGAACCAGCACGGCCTGGTGATCGTGGACATGCACGCGGCGCACGAGCGCATCGTCTACGAGCGCCTCAAGCAGGCGCTGCACGAAGCCCGCATCCCCAGCCAGCCGCTGCTGCTGCCCGCTGCCTTTGCCGCCACCGCGCTGGAGATGGCCACGGCGGAAAAGCACGCCCAACTGCTGGTGCAGCTGGGCCTGGAAGTCACGCCGCTGGCGGCGCAGCGGCTGGCGGTGCGCTCCATCCCCTCCGAGCTGCGCCAGGCTGACCCCGTCGAGCTGGCGCGCAGCGTGCTGGCCGAACTGGCCCAGCACGAAGACCTGGGCATGCAATCGCCAGCAGACGGCGGCGCAGAAGGGCAGGCGGCGCAGGCCGCAGCGGCGCTTCCTGCCCAGCGCAGCGGCGTGCTGCAGCGCGCGCGCGACGAAGTGCTGGCCACCATGGCCTGCCACGGCTCGGTGCGCGCCAACCGCCAGCTGGGCATCGAGGAGATGAATGCCCTGCTGCGCCAGATGGAGGCCACGCCGCGCTCGGACCAGTGCAACCACGGCCGCCCCACCTGGCGCCAGCTGCGCATGGCCGAGCTCGACCAGCTGTTCCTGCGCGGGCGCTGACGATCGCTGCAGACCTTCCCCCAAGCTGGGCTGTGTATAATGCGCGGTTTCCTTGCCACAGCCGCTGTTTGACGCTGCGGGTGGCAGTTCATTCCACAAGGGAGTTCAACGATGCGTCACTATGAAATCATTTTGCTGATCCACCCGGACCAGAGCGAGCAGGTGCCAGCCATGCTGGATCGCTACAAGAGCATGGTCACCGAAGGCGGCGGCAAGATCCACCGCGAGGAAGACTGGGGCCGCCGCCAACTGGCCTACCCGATCAACAAGCTCTCCAAGGCGCACTACCTGTGCCTGAACATCGAGGCCGGCCAGGCCGTGATGGATGAGCTCTACCACGCCTTCCGCTTCAACGATGCCGTGCTGCGCCAGCTGACGGTGCAGAAGAAAAAGGCCGAGACCGCGCCTTCCTCGATGATGAAGACCGTCGAGCGCGAAGAAGCGCGCAAGAGCGCCCAGGCCGCCGAGGCAGAGCAAAAGGCTTGAGGGGCCCCAGGCCGCTAAAGCTGAGCCTGCATCCCCAGACCGCCGTATTTATCAAGATTTCATCAGGAGCCCATCATGGCTGGACCTAAGCGTTTCAACAAAGACCGCCGCCCCAAGCGCAACAACCAGAACCTGCTGTTTCGTCGCAAGCGTTTCTGCCGCTTCACCGTCGCCGGTGTGGAGGAGATCGACTACAAGGACGTGGACACGCTGCGCGACTTCATCGCCGAGAACGGCAAGATCATTCCTGCCCGCCTGACCGGCACGCGCGCCATCTACCAGCGTCAGCTCAACACCGCCATCAAGCGCGCGCGCTTTCTGGCCCTGCTGCCCTACACCGACCAGCACAAAATCTGAGATAGGGAGAGCACACCATGCAAATCATTCTTCTGGAAAAAGTCGTCAACCTGGGCAACCTGGGTGAGATCGTGACCGTCAAGGACGGTTACGCCCGCAACTTCCTGATCCCCACCGGCCGCGCCCGCCGCGCCACCGCTGCTGCCAAGGCCGAGTTCGAGGCCCGCCGCGCCGAGCTGGAAAAGGCCGCTGCCGAAAAGCTGGCCGCTGCCCAGGCCCTGGGCGAGAAGCTCGCTGGCCAGACCGTGCGCCTGTCGCAAAAGGCCGGCGTCGATGGCCGCCTGTTCGGCTCGGTGACCAACCACGACATCGCCGCCGAGCTGGTCAAGCAAGGCTATGAGGTGCACAAGTCGCAGGTGCGCCTGCCAGCCGGCCCGATCAAGACCGTGGGCGACTCCACCGTGGTCGTGGCCCTGCACACCGACGTGGACGTGGAAATCACCGTGGCCGTCTACGGCGAAAGTGCTTGAGTGCAGATGGCCGGGGCAGCCGCCTCGGCCCTGCTACGGACAGCCGCCTCGAAAGAGGCGGTTTTTTCTTTGCTGCGCCGTTTGTGTAGCGGTGGCGTTGGCCGCTGCCTGGCGATGCGCTGCGCACAGCTTATCCACAGCTTGTGCGCAGCTTGTACACGGCCCGCCCACAGGCTTGTGCGGTGACAGGCCAGGCTGGCCTGCGTAAGATGCGGCGCGCGGCCGGCGTGCCGGACGCAGCGAAACATGGAAATGGTGAGAGTCAATGGATGAGAAGGGCCGCGGCGCCATGGGCGTCGAAGTGATGGATTTTTCCGAGCAGCCGCTGCGCGGCGGCATGCCTCTGGGCGCGCTGGGGCAGGGCGTGGATCCGCAGGTGGCCGATCTGCGCCTGCCGCCGCAGTCGGTCGAGGCCGAGCAAAGCGTGCTCGGCGGCCTGCTGCTGGACAACCAAGTCTGGGAGCGCGTCTCCGACCTGCTCAAGCAGTCCGATTTTTACCGCAGCGAACACCAGCAAATCTTCCAGGCCATCGCGGCGCTGCTGGAAAACGACCGCCCGGCGGACGTGGTGACGGTGTTCGAGCACCTGCGCGGCATTGGCAAGGCCGAGGAAGTGGGCGGCATCGCCTACCTGAACTCGCTGGCGCAGTACGTGCCCAGCGCGGCCAACATCCGCCGCTATGCGGAAATCATTCGCGAGCGCGCCATCCTGCGCAAGCTGATTGCCGCCAGTGACGAGATCGCCTCCAACGCCTTCAGCCCCAAGGGGCGCGAGGTCGGCCGCATTCTTGACGAGGCCGAGGCCAAGATCTTCAGCATCGCCGAGGAAAGCTCGCGCATGAAGCAGGGCTTTCAATCGCTCGACGGCCTGGTGGTGAACCTGCTCGATCAGGTCGAGGAAATGGCGCAAAGCCCGCACGACATCACCGGCGTGCCCACGGGCTTTAGTCACTTGGATCGCATGACCAGCGGCCTGCAGCCGGGCGATCTGATCGTGCTGGCGGCGCGCCCCTCGATGGGCAAGACCGCGTTCGCCATCAACATTGCCGAGCACGTGGCGCTGCGCGAGAGCATGCCGGTGGCCATCTTCTCGATGGAAATGGGCGCATCGCAGCTGGCGGTGCGCATCGTCGGCTCCATTGGCCGCATCAACCAGCAGCGCCTGCGCACGGGCAAGCTGCTCGATGAGGAATGGCCGCGCCTGACCGAGGCGGTCGAGCGGCTGCGCAACGTCTCGCTGCACATCGACGAAACCCCGGGGCTGACGCCCACCGAGTTGCGCGCCAACGCGCGCCGCCTGGCGCGCCAGTGCGGCAAGCTGGGCCTGATCGTGGTGGACTACCTGCAGCTCATGAGCGGCTCGGGCAACTCCTCGGACGAAAACCGCGCCACCGAGCTGGGCGAGATCTCGCGCGGGCTGAAGATGCTGGCCAAGGAGCTGCAATGCCCGGTGATTGCGCTCTCGCAGCTCAACCGCAGCGTCGAGCAGCGCACCGACAAGCGCCCCATGATGAGCGACCTGCGCGAATCGGGCGCCATCGAGCAGGACGCCGACGTCATCATGTTCATCTACCGCGACGACTACTACAACAAGGAAAAAAGCACCGCCCCCAACCAGGCCGAAATCATCATCGGCAAGCAGCGCAACGGCCCCACCGGCACCGTGAACCTGTACTTCCAGAAAGACCAGACCCGCTTCGAGAACCTCAGCCTGCAAGAAGACGCAGGGCCGATGTAAGAGCCTGTTCACAATCCTCGCGCCGCGCTCATCCCCAGGCCCGGGTGGCCTGCGGCGCAAGCACAACTTGCAGCCCATCCCCAAGCACTTGCGGCCCGCGCGCGCCCAGACTTCGCGCGTGCTTTGATCGCGGCAGGCAGCGCGCGCGTGCATCCGGTCGCATAATGCCCGGTTTGCCGGCCGCAGCCGCAGCCGCAGCCGCGCTGCCCGATTCTCTTTTTGCCTTTGTCATGGACGCTGCATCGCACACCGGGCCCCGGCCCGTGGACTTGATCGCCTTCGACTGGGATGGCACCTTGTTTGACTCCACCGCGCTGATTGCGCGCTGCATCCAGCAGGCCGTGCGTGATGTGGGCGGCACGCCGCCCGATGAGCAGCAGGCGCGCTGGGTCATCGGCATGGAGCTGGGCAGCGCGCTGGCGCGGGCCGCGCCCGACGTGCCGCCCAGCGCCTATGCCGAGTTGGCGCGCCGCTACCGCTACCACTACGTGCAACAGCAGGACGAAATCGTGCTGTTCGATGGCGCGCTGGAGCTGCTGCACGCCCTCAAGGCGCGCGGCTTTTTGCTGGCCGTGGCCACGGGCAAGAGCCGCCGCGGCCTGGACCACGTGCTGGCCAGCCACGATTTGCACGGCCTGTTCGACGACTCGCGCACGGCCGACGAAACCGCCGGCAAGCCCAATCCGCTGATGCTGCAGGAGCTGATGCAGGTGCACGACGTGGCGCCTGCGCGCCTGCTGATGATTGGCGACACCAGCCACGATCTGCAGATGGCGCGCAATGCCGGCTGCCCCAGCGTGGGGGTGGCCTATGGGGCCCATGCCGGCGATGGCCTGCAGCAGTTCGCGCCGCTGGCCGTGGCCGACTCCGTGGCCATGCTGCGCCAGTGGCTGGAGCAGCACGCCGAGCCGGGGCGACGCCCATGAGAGGCGGCGCACTGCCTGCGCAGCCGCTGTGCAGCAGCCAGGCCCTGAGCGAAGGCGGGCCGGCCGTGGTGTTCGAGGTGCGCTACCAGGGCCAGCAGCAGCAGGCCTTTGCCGTGCGCGTGGCCGGCCAGCCGCGCGCCTACCTGAACCGCTGCACCCACGTGGCCATGGAGATGGACTACCCACGCGGCCAGTTTCTCGACGACAGCGGCCAGTGGCTGATCTGCGCCCACCACGGCGCGGCCTATGATGCGGCCACCGGCGCCTGCGCCGGCGGGCCCTGTCAGGGGCCTTTGACCTCAATTGAACTGAGCGAGCAGGGCGGCCAGGTGTACTGGCACCCGCACGGCGCGCTCGAACCTGTGGAGCTCTGAATGCAAGCGTACGACCCATCCTC
>JAUMYI010000025.1:11876-19752 GCA_030528705.1 Comamonadaceae bacterium
CTGGGAGCGCAGCGTGCTGGAAAAGCTGGCCATGGCCAGCATCAAGGAGCAGCGCGCCGCGCGGCGCTGGCGCATTTTCTTCACGCTGATTTTTCTGGGCTATCTGGGCTTTATCACCTGGAGCATCTGGCAGAAAACCGTGCTGCAAGACCCCCATGCCCAGGCCCACACGGCCGTGGTGCGCATCAAGGGGGTGATCGCCGACGACGAGCAGGAGGCCAGCGCCGCCAACCTTTACCGCTCGCTGCAAAAAGCCTTCGAGGCGCCCAATTCCAAAGCCGTGCTGCTGCAGATCAACTCCCCGGGCGGCAGCCCGGTGCAGGCTGGCATTTTGCGCGACGAAATCCTGCGCCTGAAGGCCAAGCACGGCAAGCCGGTGTACGCCGTGATCGGCGAGCTGGGCGCCTCGGCGGCCTATTACGTGGCCGTGGCCGCCGACCGCATTTACGTGGACAAGGCCAGCCTGGTCGGCAGCATCGGCGTGCTGATGAACGGCTTTGGCTTTACCGGCACCATGGACAAGCTGGGCATCGAGCGCCGCCTGCTCTCGGCTGGCGAACACAAGGGCTTTCTCGACCCCTTCAGCCCGCAGGAGCCGGCCGACGTGGCCCATGCCAAAACCATGCTGCGCCAGATCCATGCGCAATTCATCGCCGTGGTGCGCGAAGGGCGCGGCGCGCGCCTGAAGGAGTCGCCCGAGCTGTTCAGCGGCCTGGTCTGGACGGGCGAGCAGGCCATCGCGCTGGGCCTGGCCGATGACACGGGCTCGGTGTACTCCGTGGCCCGTGACGTGGTCAAGCAAGACAAGATCATTGATTACACGCAGCGCAAGAGCCTGGCCGACAAGCTGGTGCGCCAGTTGGGCAGCACGGCAGGCCACGCCCTGGGTAGCAGCTTGGGGCAGGAGGCCGTCCAGGCCTTGCGCGCCCAGGCCCTGCAATTGCAGTGAGCGTGTCTCGCGCGCCTGGCCCTGGCATGCCGGGCGCGCCAGCACGGCTTGGTGATCCGAGGAGGATCTCCCCAGCGGCCTTGGCCGCCCCATGCCGCCTCGCAAAGGGTTTGACCCATGCCCACTTCCCCCCCGTCTGATGTGCGCCATGCTGCGCCTGGCGCGGCTTCAAGCACAGCCCCAAGCCCGGCCATGCGCTCTGTGGCCCTGGGCCTGAAAAGCTTGCAGCGCGACTGGCGCGCCGGTGAGCTGACGGTGCTGCTGCTGGCCGTGCTGCTGGCCGTGGCGGCGCTGTGCGCCGTGGCCTTTTTTGCCGATCGGCTGCAGGCTGGCCTGCAGCGCGATGCGCGCCAACTGCTGGCCGCCGATGCCGTGCTGGCCAGCGACCACGGCATTGAGCCGGCCTGGCGCCAGCAGGCCCAGGCGCTGGGCCTGCAAACGGCGGTGACGGTGGTCTTTCCCACCATGGCGCGCGCTGCTGATGCCCAGGGCGGCGCCAGCCGGCTGGTCTCGCTCAAGGCCGTGGAGCCGGCCTACCCGCTGCGCGGCGCGCTGCGCATTGCCCGGCAATGGGATGCCCAGACCACGCCCGCGGCGCTGGCCGCCGCCGGGCAGGCGGCCACAGGCGGGCCGCCGCCGGGCCAGGCCTGGGCCGATGCGGCGCTGCTGGCCAATCTGGAAATCGGCCTGGGCGATACCCTGCACCTGGGCGATGCGGCTTTTGTCGTCAGCGGCGTCATCGCGCAGGAGCCCGACCGTGGCGCGGGCTTTCTGAACTTCGCGCCGCGCGTCATGATCGGCATGGCGCAGCTCGATGCCACGGCCCTGGTGCAGCCGGCCAGCCGCCTGAACTGGCGCCTGCTGGTGGCCGGCGAGGCCGACAGCGCGGTGCAACGCTTTGAGCGCCAGATGCAGGCGCTGCTCGATGAGGGCACGCAGCGCGGCCTGCGCCTGCTGACGCTGGAGGGCAGCAGCCCGCAGATGCAGCGCACGCTCGAGCGCGCCGAATCCTTTCTGCGCCTGGTGGCGCTGCTCTCGGCCTTGCTCTCGGCCGTGGGCGTGGCGCTGGCGGCGCGCTCCTTTGCGCAGCGCCACCTCGACGCCGCCGCGCTGTGGCGCGTGCTGGGCCTGAGCCAGCGCGCCATCATGGCCGCCTACCTGGTGGAATTCGCCGTGGCCGGGTTGCTGGCCAGCCTGCTGGGCGTGGCGCTGGGCTACGGCGTGCATGCGTTGTTCGTGCACATGCTGGCCGATCTGTTGCAGGTGCAGTTGCCTGCGACCAGCGCCTGGCCAGTGCTGCTGGGCCTGGGCATGGGCTTGAGCCTGCTGATGGCCTTTGGCCTGGCGCCGGTGTTGCAACTGGCGCAGGTGCCGCCGCTGCGCGTGCTGCGCCGCGACCTGGGCGCGCTCAAGGGCGCCTCGCGCAGCGTGGTGCTCGCTGGCCTGGCCGGCTTTGCCGCGCTGCTGTTTCTGGTCAGTGGCAACTGGCGTCTGGGCGCCATTGCCGTGGGCGGCTTTGCCCTGGCGCTGCTGCTGTTTGCCGCGCTGGCGGCGCTGGCCTTGCGGCTGCTGCGCTGGGCCGTGCGCGAGGGCAGGGCGCCGCGCTGGCTGATGCTGGCCACGCGCCAGCTGGCGGCGCGGCCGCTGTTTGCCGTGCTGCAGGTCGGCAGCCTGGCGGTGGGCCTGCTGGCGCTGGTGCTGCTGGTGCTGCTGCGCACCGACCTGATCCAGAGCTGGCGCCAGGCCACGCCGGCCCAGGCCAACGACCGCTTCGTCATCAACATCCAGCCCGAGCAGGCGCAGGCCTTTGGCCAGGCCCTGCAGCAGGCCGGGGTGCGCGACTACCAGTGGTATCCGATGGTGCGCGGCCGGCTGATGGCCATCAATGGCCGCGCCGTGCGCGCCAGCGACTACGCCGACGAGCAGGCGCGCCGCCAGGTCGAGCGCGAGTTCAACCTCAGCTACAGCACCGAGCTGCCGCGCGACAACCAGGTCGTGGCCGGGCGCTGGCTGCCCGGCCAGGCCCAGGGCCTGAGCATCGAGCAGGGCATTGCCCAGCGCCTGGGCATTGCGCTGGGCGACCGGCTGCGCTTTGACATCGGCGGCCTGTCGCACGAGGCCGAAGTGACCTCGGTGCGCAAGGTCGATTGGGCGAGCATGAACGCCAACTTCTTCGTGCTGTTCCCGCTGGCGGAAATGCCCGGCCTGCCCGTGAGCTACCTCAGCGCCTACCGCGCGCCGGCCACGCCGGGCTTTGACAACGCGCTGGTGCGGCAGTTTCCCAACATCACCAACATCGACCTCTCGGCCACCCTGCAACAGGTGCAGCAGGTGCTGGGCCAGGTCAGCCGCGCCGTGGAGCTGCTGTTTGGCTTTGCGCTGGCCGCTGGCATGGTGGTGCTGTTTGCGGCTGTGACCGCCACGCGCGAGGAGCGCGCGCGCGAATACACCATCATGCGCGCCATGGGCGCTAGCGCCGCGCTGCTGCGGCGCGTGCAGCGCGCCGAGCTGGCCGGCGTGGGCGCGCTGGCCGGGCTGCTGGCCAGCGTGGCGGCCATCGCCATTGCCTGGGCGCTGGCGCATTACGTGTTCGATTTCACCTGGCGCTGGCCGCTGTGGGCGCCCTTGCTCAGCGCCGTGGCCGGCGCGCTGCTGGCCTTGCTGGCCGGTTGGTGGGGGCTGCGCGGCATTTTGCGGCGCTCGGTCAGCAGCAGCTTACGGGCCCTGGTGCAATGAACCCGCCCGCGCCCTTGCCCGGCAGCGCCGCGGCCATGCCCGAGGCCGAGCATGGGCGCTGGATGCGCCTGGCGCTGGCCGAGGCGCGGCAGGCCGCTGCCGAAGGCGAGGTGCCCGTAGGTGCGGTGCTGGTGCGCGATGGCCAGCTGCTGGCGCGCAACCACAATCGCACGCGCCAGCTGGCTGACCCCAGCGCCCATGCCGAAATGCTGGCGCTGCGCGAAGGCGCGGCCCGGCTGGGCAACCACCGGCTGGGCGATTGCACGCTGTACGTCACGCTCGAGCCCTGCGCCATGTGCAGCGGCGCCGTGTTCCAGGCCCGCCTGGCCGGCGTGGTCTTTGGCGCCAGCGAGCCCAAGACGGGCGCGGCAGGCTCGGTGCTGGATTTGTTCGCCCACCCCGGGCTGAACCACCACACCCAACTGGTGCGCGGCGTGCTGGCCGATGAGTGCGCCGCGCTGCTGGAGCGATTCTTTCAGCAGCGCCGCCGCCAGCAGGCCCAGGCCAGCCAGCCGCTGCGCGACGATGCCTTGCGCACGCCACAGGCCTGTTTTGCGCACTGCCCCGCGCCCGGCCACTACACCAGCGCCTTGCCCGAGCTGCAAGGCCTGCGCCTGCACTACCAATATTGGCCCCAGGGCCAGCCCCATGCGGGGCCTGAGCAGCCCGCCCAGCCGCACACGGCGCTGCTGCTGCTGCACCCGCCCTGGCATTGGAGCGCCTGGTGGGCGCCGCTGCTGCAGGCCTTGCCGCGCGGCGCCTACCCGGTGCTGGCCCCCGACCTGCTGGGCTGGGGGCGCAGCGACAAGCCCAAGAAAAGCCCCTGGCACGATGCGGCCCGCCATGCGCGCATCCTGCTGCAGCTGCTCGATGCACTGGGCCTGCGGCAGTTCACGCTGGTGAGCCTGGAAGGCGCCGGCCCCAGCCTGGCCCCGGCCCTGCTCCAGGCCCTGATGCAGGCTGAACCCGCGCGCCTGGCTGGCTGGCTGCGCTTGCTGCCCGCGCCGGGCACGCCCGCTGCGCCGCAGCCGCTTTGGCCCATCGCGCCTGGCCGCATGGACAAACGCTGGCGCGCGGCGGCGCACCTGGGCCGCTGCCTGCCTGCCGGCACCGACCCGGCCCTGTTGCAGCAGGCGGCCGCGCCATACCCCAGCGCCGCCCATGCGCGCCACTGGCTGGCCGCGCAACTGCAGGCGCCAGCCAACTTGGCCGCGCAGCCCATTGCCTTGCCGCCACAGCGGCAATGGCAACTGGCGCTGCAGCCCGCCGCCGCAGGCCATCGACGCCATGCACCGGCAATGGCTGGCGCACAATGGCCCCGGCGCCGCCAGCCAGTGACAATGACGGCGCGACGACGATGAGGAGGAGATGCCATGCAGTTCGGTTGGACGGGCCCGCTGATTGCGGCCCTGGCGGCGGCCTGGGCTTTGTACGTGCTGGTGCTGGTGGTCTGGGTGGTGCTGCAAAAGCGCCCGCCGGAGGCCACCATCGGCTGGATCCTGGCCCTGGCCCTGCTGCCCTACGCGGGCTTTTTCATCTTCTATCTGTTCGGGCCGCAGCGCCTGCGCAAGCAGCAAATGCGCCGCCTGCGCCACCAGATGGCCAGCTACGTCAGCGGCGATCTGGAGGCGCTCAAACAGCGCACGCACAGCTCGCCCGACACCCTGCGCCTGCTGGCGCGCCTGGGCATTGCCAGCACCGGCATCTACCCCTGCAGCGCGCAATCGGTGCAGCTGCTCACCAGCGGCGCGCAGACTTTCGACGCCATCTTCGAGGCGGTGGCGCAGGCGCGCCAGCACGTGCATCTGGAGTACTACATCTTCGAGCCCGACCAGACCGGCACGCAGCTGCGCGATCTGCTGATTGCCAAGGCCGGCGAGGGCGTGCAGGTGCGGCTGCTGGTCGATGCGCTGGGCTCCAAGCGGCTGCGCAAGGGCTTCGTGCAGCCCATGCTGGATGCGGGCGTGCAGTTCGCGCGCTTTCACGACACGCGCTTTGGCCGGCGCTGGCGCCCGGTCATCAACTACCGCACGCACCGCAAGATCGTGGTCTGCGACGGCACGCTGGCCTTCACCGGCGGCGTGAACATCACCGATGAGGAGGACAAGCGCATCCGCGCCGACGCCTACCATGACGTGCACGTGCGGCTGCAGGGCAACCCGGCCTTTTGGCTGCAGGTGGTGTTTCTGGAGGACTGGATTTATGCCACCGGCCGCCCTCTGGAGCAGGAGCTGCCCGACTGGCGCAGCCTGCTGCCCGTCAGCGAAGTCGGGCCTTACGACGTGCAAGTGCTGACCTCGGGGCCGGACAACCCGCTCGAGCCCATCCACCGCTGCTACATCGAGGCCATCCACGACGCGCGCGAGCGCGTGCTGCTGACCACGCCGTACTTCGTGCCCAGCGAGGCGGCGATGACCGCGCTGACCAGCGCCGCGCTCAGCGGCGTGGACGTGCAGGTGCTGGTGCCGCGCCAGTCCGACTCGCGCCTGGTGACGCTGGCGGCGCGCTCCTACTTCGACGAGCTGGTGGCCGCCGGCGTCAAGGTCTGGGAGTACGACGAGGGCATGCTGCACTCCAAGACGCTGGTGATCGACGGCCAGTTTGGCTTCATCGGCACGGCCAATTTCGACATCCGCAGCTTTCGCCTCAATTACGAAGTGGGCGTGGCCGTGTTCTGCGAGCACTTCAACCAGGCCCTGGCCGAGCAGTTCCGCCAGGACGTGGCCCGCTCGCGCGCCGTGCCCGCGCAGCGCCGCCTCGGCTTTGCCAGCGAGCTGGCCGAAGCCACGATGCGGGTGTTCTCGCCGATGCTGTGAGCTGCGCGAGCCGGCTAGCGGCTTCAGGCGCGCTCGCCGGCCAGGGCCTGCAGCGCCGCGCCGCTGAGGCGGTAGCGCAGCCATTCGCGCTGCGGCTGGGCATCGAGGCGCTCGTAGAACTCGATGGCCGGGGTGTTCCAATCCAGCACGCTCCACTCGAAACGGCCGCAGTTGCGCTCGACGGCAATGCGCGCCAGGTGCCGCAGCAGCGCCTTGCCGCCGCCCAGGCCGCGCCCCTCGGGCGTGACGTACAGATCTTCGAGGTACAGGCCGTGGCGGCCTTGCCAGGTCGAATAGTTGAAGAAATAGATGGCAAAGCCGATGGGCTCGTCGCCGGCCTGCAGAATCAGCGCGAACACCGCCGGCTGCGCGCAAAACAGCGTGCGCTGCAATTGCTCCTCGCTGGCCTGCACGGCCTGTTCGGCCTTTTCGTAGCGCGCCAGCTCACGGATGAAGCGCAGGATCAGGGCGCAGTCCTGCGGCGTGGCCTCGCGGATGTGCAACTGGGCCGGGGCGGTTGTGTGGGTGGGGTAGCTGGGCATATGGGCTTTTGCTGCGGGCCTTCAATGTGACCTTTGAACAGGGGGCGCAAAACATCAGGGCGCCAGCCGCTGGCGTTGCCAGGCAGTTGTGGCTGCGGCTGCGCCATCGCTGTGCGCCGGGCGCAGGTAGGCAATGCGGTCGTGCAGGCGGCCGCTGCGGCCTTGCCAGAACTCCCAGTAGCTGGGCCGCAGCCGGTAGCCGCCCCAGAAGGGCGGGCGCTGCGGCGCCTGGCCGCTGGCGGCGAGCTCGGCCTCGATGCGGGCGACGGCCTCATCGAGCGCCTGGCGGCTGGCCACGGGCTGGCTTTGCGGGCTGGCCAGAGCGCCGATGCGCGAGGCCAGCGGGCGGCTGTCGAAATAGCTGGCGCTGTCTTCGCTGGCGATTTGTTCCACCACGCCTTCAATGCGCACGCTGCGCTGCAGCGGGCCCCAGTAAAACAGCAGCGCAGCTTGCGGGTTGCCGGCCAACTCCTGGCCCTTGCGGCTGTGGTAGTTGGTGAACCAGACCAGGCCGCGCGCGTCATGGCCCTTGAGCAGCACGATGCGCGCGCTGGGGCGCAGATCGCTGCCCACGGTGGCCAGCGTCATGGCGTTGGGCTCGTGCAGCTGGGCCTGCACGGCCTGCTGCAGCCAGGCATCGAACAGCGCCGCCGGCTCGGCCGGGGCCTGTTGCTCGCACAGCTCGGCCAGGGTGTAGTTCTGGCGCATGGCGGCCAAATCCAGGGCGGCTGTGGGCGGGGCCTGGGGCGGCTGATGGCTGGGCGCGGCGCTCATCGCAGGCCCCCGCCAGCGGCCTGGGCATTTTTGCGCTCTATCAATTCGATCTTGTAGCC
>JAUMYI010000319.1 GCA_030528705.1 Comamonadaceae bacterium
AATTCGTGCAGGCGGTTCAGGGGCAGGGTCATCGTGTACTCCGGGCGTGCTGTGGTGGCGCCGCTTTGGGGCGGCGCTGGCCGCCTGGCGCTGGACAGCCCGGCATTTTAGAGCGTGTTGAGGAGCTCTCTGCGGCCTGTGCAAGAGCGCAGTCCATTTGCAGGTGCTCAGTAGCCCGCCTCTTTCTGATGCCGAAAGGCCAAGACGTACACCGCATCGTCGGCCGGTTCGTGGCGGTACAGGGCCACATAGCCCGAAGCCCCGAAGGCAATCACCAGCTCACGCAGCTCGGGCATGTCGGGCAACGGTCGTCCTATGTCGGGGGCTGTCTCCAGCAGCAGAAATTGCCGCTCGATGGCCTACCCTGCCCGCTTGGCCGCTTCTGGCGCTTTGGCGGCCAGGAAATGTCGGCACCGCTCCAGGCCCTGTACCGCACCTTCGGTGACGATCACCCGTGGCATTCGGGCATCGCCTGTTCGCCATCGCTGCCCCAGGTGCGCAGCCAGGTGCGCACTTGCTGGCCGCTGAGGTGGCGGCCGGTTTCCTGGTAGGCCTCCCAGGAGGCCAGGGCCTCCTGCTGGAAGCGCTCATGGGCTTCTTCGCGCTCGACATACTGCTGGATGGCTTCGAGCATGATCCAGTGGGACGAGCGGCGGCGCTGACTGGCAAGGCGCTGGACGCGGCTTTTGAGCGTGTCATCGATCTTGAAGGACGTTGCCATGGTGGGCCTTATCACAAATTCATAGCGGGCGATGGTAGCCCTTGCCTGGCTCTGAGTCCATGGTCGCTACAGATGCGTGCGCTGCCACAGGCGCTGGCACCAGGCGCCCAGGTCGTCAAGGTAGCCGTAGACCACGGGCACGACCACCAGCGTCAGCACCGAGGAGGTGATGACGCCGCCGATGACCGACTGGCCCAGCGGGCCCATGGCCTCGGAGCCTTCGCCGCTGGACAGGGCCAGCGGCAGCATGCCGAAGACCATGGCCAGCGTGGTCATCAGGATGGGGCGCAGGCGCACGCGCGCGGCCTTGAGCAGGGCCTGGTCGCGCGGCAGGCCGGGCACGCGCCTGCCGTCCTCGTCGTCGTGCGGCTGGCGGGCGCGGTTGGCGAAGTCCACCAGCAAGATGGCGTTCTTGGTCACCAGGCCCATGAGCATGACGATGCCGATGACCGAGATCATGGAAATGCGCGAGCCGAACACCAGCAGGGCCGCGGCCACGCCGATGAGCGTCAGCGGCAGCGACATCATCAGCGTGATGGGCTGCAAAAAGCTCTGGAACTGGCTGGCCAGCACCATGTAGATGAAGACCACGGCCAGCGCCAGGGCCATCAGCGCGTACTGGAAGGATTCGGCCATGTCCTTGGAGGCGCCGCCGAAGCTGTAGCCGTAGCCCGGCGGCATGGGCGTGGACTGCAGCACGCGCTCGACGTCGGCGGAGACCTCGCCCAGCGAGCGCAGCGCGGTGTTGGCGGTGATGCGCACCTCGCGCTGCATGCTGTGGCGGTCGATGACGTTGGGCGCGCTGCCCTCGTGCAGCTGCGCCACCTGGCCGAGCGTGACGACTTGGGGTATGCCGTCGGCGCCGGCGGTGGCGCTGCGCACGTTCAGCGGCAGCTGGGCCAGGTCTTGCAGGTGCTGGCGCGCCTGGGGCGCCAGGCCCAGGCGCAGGTCGTAGGTCTGGCCGTCGGGGGCGCGCCAGTTGCCCACGCTCTGGCCGGCCAGCAGCACGCGCAGCGGCGCGGCAATGTCCTGCAGGTGCAGGCCCAGGGCGGAGGCGGCCTGGCGCTGCACCTGCACGCTGACGATGGGCACGCGCTGCTGGGTGCGCGCGTCCAGATCGACCAGGCCGGGGATGCCTTCGAGCTCGCGCTGCAGCTGCGCGGTGATGCGGCCGAGCTCGCCCAGATCGGGCCCCTTGAGGGAGAACTCCAGCTCTTTTTGCCCGCCCACGGGGTCGAGCAGGCCCACGTGCGTGACGCGGATGCCGGCGAC
>JAUMYI010000026.1:0-4868 GCA_030528705.1 Comamonadaceae bacterium
CCGGCCGCCGCAGGCGCGCCGGCCCCATCAGCCATGAATGACAACGCCACGGCCTGGTTCGGCTGGTTCCGCGCCGACATCCTGCTCGAATACCAATCCCTGTTCTGGCACGGCGCCCTGATCACCGTGGGCATGACGCTGGCCTGCGTGCTCATGGGCTGCATGCTGGGCTTGCTGCTGGCGCTGGCCAGGCTGGCCCAGGCGCGCCATGCGCCCTGGCGTGGCCTGTGCCGCTATTTGCTGCGCTGGCCGTCCACGGCCTACGTCAGCTTTTTTCGCGGCACGCCGCTGTTCGTGCAAATCATGCTGATGCACTTTGCCGTGATGCCGCTGTTCATCCATCCGCAGGATGGCCTGCTGGTCAGCGGCGAGCTGGCGCGCCAGCTCAAGCAGGACTACGGCGCGCTGCTCTCGGGCGTGGTGGCGCTGACGCTGAACTCCGGCGCCTACATCTCAGAGGTGTTTCGCGCCGGCATCCAGTCGATCTCGCGCGGCCAGCGCCAGGCCGCGCTGTCGCTGGGCATGACGCCCGCCCAAAGCATGCGCTACATCGTGCTGCCGCAGGCCTTCAGACGCATGCTGCCGCCGCTGGGCAACAACATGATTGCCTTGCTCAAGGACACCTCGCTGGTCTCGGCCATCGGCCTGGCCGAAATGGCCTACGCCGCGCGCACCGTGGCCGGCGCCTACAGCCGCTACTGGGAGCCTTATCTGGCCATTGCCCTGGCCTATTGGCTGATGACCTTCTTGCTCACCCTGGGGCTGCGCAGGCTGGAGCGGCACCTGGCGCGCGCCGACGCATAGCAGGCGTGCGGCCCCAGGGGCCTGTGGCGAGGGCGCGGCGCGAGGGCTGGGCCGACAGGCCCTACCATACGCGCTTTGCTTTTCGACCAGGAGATTGAGCGCCATGCACACCAAAGAGCCCACGGACGCGGCCCCGCCGCAGGCTGAGGAGCAAGACAAGGAGCAGCCGCTGCGCGAGGACATCCGCCTGCTTGGGCGCTTGCTGGGCGAGGTGATCCGCGAGCAGGACGGCGATGCCGCCTTCGACATGATCGAGCGCATCCGCCAGCTGGCCGTGGCCGATCGCCGGGCGGGCCAGGAGGCCGAGGCGGGCCAGGCCAGCGGCGGCCTGCAGGCGCTGCTGCAGAGCCTGAGCAACGACGAAACCGTCACCGTGGCGCGCGCCTTCACCTACTTCAGCCACCTGGCCAACCTGGCCGAGGACCAGCATTTCCTGCGCCGGCGCGAGGTGCACGAGCGCCGCGGCGAGCACTCGCGCGGCAGCCTGGCCGATGCGCTGGCGCGGCTGCGCGCCGCTGGCGTTGATGCGCCGCAGGTGCTGGCGGCGCTGGCGCAGGCCTACGTCTCGCCGGTGCTCACGGCCCACCCTACCGAGGTGCAGCGCAAAAGCATTCTGGATGCGGAAAAACGCATCGCCCAATTGCTGGCCGAGCGCGGCCGCCTGCAACAGCAGGCGCGGCGCGACGCGGCGCTGGGCCAGCCCGACGCGCGCCTGCCGGCGCGGCTGGCGGCCAACGAAGCGGCGCTGCGCGCGCGCATCACCCAGTTGTGGCAGACGCGGCTGAACCGCTACTCGCGCCTGACGGTGCACGACGAGATCGACAACGCGCTGAGCTATTACGAGGCCACCTTCCTGGAGGAAATCCCGCAGCTGTACGCCCAGCTACAGGCCCTGCTGCTGCCCGGCCAGCCCGCGCCGCCGCGGCTGGCGCTGCCGAGCTTTTTCCGCATGGGCCAGTGGATCGGCGGCGACCGCGACGGCAATCCCAACGTCAGCGCGCACACGCTGCGCTACGCGCTGGCGCGCCAAAGCGGCGTGGCGTTGCGCCACTACCTGGCCCAGGTGCATGCGCTGGGCGCCGAGCTGTCCATGTCCGAGCGGCGCGTGCCCGTCAGCGCCGCCTTGCAGGCCCTGGCGGATGCCTCGGGCGACGACAGCCCGCACCGCGCCGACGAACCCTACCGCCGCGCCCTCAGCGGCATCTACGCGCGCCTGGCCGCCACCTTGGCGCAATTGGGCGATGCCGGGCCTGGCAGCGCGCCCCTGCCCGCGCCCCGGCCCATGCAAACGCCGCGCCCGCCCTACGCGCATGCGGGCGAGCTGCTGGCCGATTTGCAAGTGATCGCCGACTCGCTGCACGCCCACCACGGCCAGGCCCTGCTGCCCGAGCGCCTGCTGCCGCTGATGCGCAAGGTGGACGTGTTCGGCTTTTGCCTGAGCACGCTGGATTTGCGCCAAAGCTCCGACCAGCACGAGGCCGTGCTGGCCGAGCTGCTGCGCGTGGCGCGGCTGGCGCCCGACTACGGCGCGCTGGACGAAGCCCAGCGCCAGGCGCTGCTGCTGCAACTGCTGCACGAGCCGCGCCCGCTGCGCGTGCCCGAGCACGCCTACTCGCCCCTGACGCGCAGCGAGCTGGAAATCTTCGACACCGCGCATGAGATGCTGCAAGCCTACGGCCCGCAGGCCATGCGCCACTGCATCATCAGCCACACCGAAAGCGTCAGCGACCTGCTCGAAGCCCTGCTGCTGCTCAAGGAAGCCGGCCTGGTGCAAGGCCAGTTCGGCGCTGATGCGCAGGCGCGCCTGATCGTCGTGCCGCTGTTCGAGACCATTGACGACCTGCGCCAGGCCCCGGCCATCATGCGCGGCTACTACGACTGCCCCGGCATCGCGCCCATGGTGCTGCAATCGGGCGCCGAGCAGGACATCATGCTGGGCTACTCCGACAGCAACAAGGACGGCGGCATCTTCACCAGCCACTGGGAGCTGTACGTGGCCGGCACCGCGCTGGTGCAGTGCTTTGCCGACATTGGCGAGCGCCACGGCGGGCAGATCCGGCTGCGCATGTTCCACGGCCGCGGCGGGGCCGTCGGGCGCGGCGGCGGCCCCAGCTACGACGCCATCCTGGCGCAGCCGCCGGGCACCGTGCGCGGCCAAATCCGCCTGACCGAGCAGGGCGAGGTCATCGCCTCCAAATACGCCAACGCCGAGATTGGCCGCCGCAACCTGGAAACCCTGGTGGCCGCCACCCTGGAGGCCACGCTGCTGCCGCAGCGCCAGGCCGTGCCCGCGCACTACCTGGCCGTGGCGCAGGCGCTGTCCGAGGCCAGCATGCGCGCCTACCGCGCGCTGGTGTTCGAGACGCCGGACTTCGCGCGCTACTTCTTCAACGCCACGCCGGTGCGCGAAATCGCCGAGCTGCACATCGGCTCGCGCCCGGCCTCGCGCAAGCCCGGCCAGCGCCTGCAGGATTTGCGCGCCATCCCCTGGAGCTTTGGCTGGGGCCAAAGCCGCCTGACGCTGCCGGGCTGGTACGGCTTTGGCAGCGCCGTGCAGGCCTTCGTGCAAGGCCAGGCCCAGCCGGATGCGCCGCCCGGCGGCCAGCCCCTGCCGCCGCTGGCCACGCCCGCCCAGCGCCAGGCCCTGCTGCAGGAGATGGCCAGCCAGTGGCCCTTCTTGCAGACCCTGCTCTCCAACATCGACATGGTGCTGGCCAAGAGCGATCTGGTGCTGGCCGAGCGTTACAGCCGCCTGGTGCCCGACGCTGCGCTGGCGCAGGCGGTGTTCGCCCAGATCAGCGCCGAATGGCAGCGCACCGTGGCCGCGCTGGAGCTGCTGACCGGCCAGCGCCAGCGGCTGGCGGGCAACCCCGGCCTGGCGCGCTCCATCCGCCACCGCTTCCCCTACATCGACCCGCTGCACCACATCCAGGTCGAACTGCTCGAACGCTGGCGCGCCGGCGGGGCCGACGAGCGCGTGCAAACGGCCATCCACATCAGCATCAACGGCATCGCTGCGGCGCTGCGCAACACGGGGTGAAGACGCGCTGCTCCAGAGCGTGTGATGCACTTCTTGCCCGCTCGCGCCGAGACTTTGAACAGGCCCTGACAGGCGCTGTCAGCGCCGCGCCGAAATCACGATGCCGGTCACGATCAGCGCAAACGCGGCAGCGTGGTAGGGCTGGGGGGCTTCGCCCAGCAGCAAGGCCGACATCAGCGCGGCGAACAAGGGCGTGAGGTTGGAAAACAGCGCCGCCAGCGTCGGCCCGGCGCGCTGCACGCCCATGCCCCAGCAGCGGTAGGCGATCAGCCCCGGCCCCAGGGCGATGAACAGCAGCCCCGCGGCCAGCGGCAGCCCCCAGCGGATGGGCTGCGCGCCGCTGTGCCACTCCAGCCCGGCGGCCAGTGCGCTCCAGCCAATGCCCAGCAGCACCTGCACCAGCAAAAAGGCCGCCCAGTCGCCGCGCAATGCGGCGGCCACCGGCGCGCGCAGCAGCAGCCAGCTGTAGCCGGCCCAGCACAGCGCGGCCAGCAGCATCAGCAAGTCGCCAGGCACCAGCGACAGCGCCATCAGCTGCTGCCAGCTGCCGCGCGTGAGCACCAGCAGCACGCCAGACAGCGAGAACAGCGTGGCCAAGCCCTGGCGCCAGCTGGGGCGCTCGGCAAAGAACAGCGCGCCCACCAACATCATCCAGATGGGCGAGCTGGCCGCCACCAGCGTGATGTTGATGGGGCTGGAGCTGCGCAGCGCCATGTACTGCAAGGCGTTGTAGCAGCCAATGCCCAGCAGCCCCATCAGCAACAGCGGCCGCAGGCTGGCCAGGGCCTGGCCCCGCAGCGGCCACAGCCGCCAGCCCAGCGGCAGCAGCAGCAGCGCCACCAGCACCCAGCGCAACAGGTTCAGCGTGATGGGCGGCACCAGCGGCGCCAACATGCGCCCGGCCACGGCATTGCCGGCCCACAGCAGCGGCGGAATGGTCAGCAAGGCAGCGGTGGCGGGCGTGAGGGCGAAGGCGGGCATGGCGTGTGGCGTGGGCGTGGGCGTGGGCGTGGGGGAGAGGCGG
>JAUMYI010000026.1:4878-14163 GCA_030528705.1 Comamonadaceae bacterium
GCGGCGCTGCCGCCCGGTGGGCGGCAGTCTCATGCACAGGCGCTGAGGCCCGATCAAAGTCTTGGTCGCTGCGCGCGGCAGAAAATCCAGCGGAGGGAGGCGGCCCTTGCAGATCACCCCCAACCGCTTGTTGACTGCGCACCCCGAGATTTTGAACAGGTTTTCACTGCCGCAATTGCTGGCGCAGTTGCTCGCCCAACTCGGGCTTGTGGGCAAAGGGGTCGCTGGGGTTGCGCTGCTGCATGATGTCTTCGAGCCGGGTCTGCACCGGGCCCAGGGCCTGGGGATGGCTGTAGATGTAAAAGCGATCCTGGGCGATGGCCTCGAACACCATGTGCGCCACGTCGGCGGCGCTGACCTTACCCGCTTGCACGGCCTTTTGGCCCATGGCCTGGCCCAGGCGCTGGCTGGCCGTGAGCGCCTGCCCGGCCAGGGCCTGCGGGCGGTTGCGGCCACTGTCGGCGATGCCGGTGGGCACGAAGTAGGGGCACAGCACGCTGGCGCCGATTTGCTCGGTGAGCAGGCGCAAATCCTGGTAGAGCGTCTCGGTCAGGGCCACGACGGCGTGCTTGCTGACGTTGTACAGCCCCATGTTGGGCGGCGTGAGCAGGCCGGCCATGCTGGCGGTGTTGACGATGTGGCCCCGCCAGGCCGGGTCTTGGCGGGCGGCCTGCAGCATCATGGGCGTGAAGCTGTGCACGCCGTGCACCACGCCCATGAGGTTCACGCCCATGACCCAGGCCCATTCCTCGGGCGTGTGCTCCCACACCAGGCCGGCGGCGGAGACGCCGGCGTTGTTGAACACAAAGTGCGGCGCGCCCAGCGCGCGCTGCACCTGCTGGGCCAGGGCCTGCATGGCGGCGGCGTCGCTGACGTCCACGCGCTGGGCCAGCAGTTGGCGCCCGCGCGCGGCCAGTTGCGGCTGCAGCTCGGCGGCGGCGCGCGCCAGCGCGTCTTGCTGCACGTCCACCAGCACCAGGTGCATGCCGCGCGCGGCGGCGATGCGCGCGCATTCCAGCCCGAAGCCCGAGCCTGCGCCGGTGAGCACGGCGGTCTTGCCATCGAAATCGCAGATCATGGCGCGTGCCCTCCTCGCGTCTCAGATCAGCTTGACCAGTTGCTTGCCGAAGTTCTTGCCGCGCAGCATGCCCAGAAAGGCTTCGGGCGCGGCCTCGATGCCCTGGGCGATGGATTCGCGCGGGCGCAGCTTGCCGCTGGCCACCAGCTCGCCCAGCTCTTTGAGGGCGGTGGGCCAGACCTGCATGTGCTCGCTGACGATGAAGCCTTCGACGCGCAGGCGGTTGATTAGGATCAGCGCGGGGTTGAGCATGGGCAGGGGCTGGCCGTCGTAGCCGGCGATCATGCCGCACAGCGCAATGCGCGCAAAAGCGTTGGTGCGCAGCATCACGGCGTCCAGGATCCAGCCGCCGACGTTCTCGAAGTGGCCGTCGATGCCGTCCGGGCAGGCGTCCTTGAGGGCCTTGGCCAGCGAGCGCAGGTCTTGGTTGTGGGCGTGGTAGTCGATGCACACGTCAAAGCCCAGCTCCTGCTCGGCGTAGCGGCATTTGTCGGGCCCGCCGGCAATGCCCACGACGCGGCAGCCGCGCGCCTTGGCCAGCGCGGCGTAGGCGCTGCCCACGGCGCCGGAGGCGGCGGTGACGGTCACCGTCTGGCCGGGCTTGGGGTCGATGATGTGCACCAGGCCGTAGTAGGCCGTCACGCCGGGCATGCCTACTGCGCCCAGGTAAGCAGGCAGCGGCACCGGCCCGGCCGGCACCTTGCGCAGCATGCCGCTTTGGCCGGCATCGACGACGCTGTACTCCTGCCAGCCGCCCATGCCCACGACCAGATCGCCCACGGCGTATTTGTCGCTGCGGCTTTGCACGATTTCCCCGACGGTGCCGCCGATCATCACCTCGCCCAGCGGCTGCGAGGCCGCGTAGCTCTTGGAGTCGTTCATGCGCCCGCGCATGTACGGATCCAGGCTGAGGTAGTGGTGGCGCACCAGCACCTGGCCATCTTGCAGCTCAGGGGTTTGGCTGGTCACCAGCTTGAAGTTGCTGGCCGTGGCCTCGCCCTGGGGGCGGTTGTCCAGCAGGATTTGGCGGTTGCTTGGCATGGCGGGGGCTCCTTGCGATTGGAATGCAATGATGGGAAAAAGCAGCGCCGCAGCGTTTCAGCGGCTGGCAGTGTCGGCGGGGCTGCCAGCGTTCGGGGCCGGCGCAGAGGCAGGCCGCTCTTTGAGCACGAAGGTGCCGCTGGCCTGGGCGCTGGCCTGGCCATCGCCGTTGAAGACCGTGGCCTCCAGGAACACCAGCGTGCGGGTGCGGTGGATCAGCCGGCCGCGCGCGGTGAGCACGCCGGTGGAGGGGCGCAAAAACGTGCTTTTCATCTCCACCGTGATGGCGCCCAGGCCGGGGCGATCGGGCTCCAGCGCGGCAAAGGCCATGGTCACGTCCAGCAGCGTCATGACCACGCCGCCGTGCGCCATGCCGTAGGCGTTCATGTGCTCGGGCAGCGGCGCGATGCGCAGGTGCGAGGCGCCTGCGCCGTAGCTGAGAAACTCGATGCCCAGGTGCTCGATGAAGGGCACGGTAAAGCCCAGCTTGTCCAGCGCCTGCTGGGCCTGGCCTTGCTGGGCGGGGCTGGCGTGGGCCAGATCGTATGCGGTGCTCATGAGATGGCCTTTGGGGTGTGTGGTGTGCGCGTGGTTCTCAGCCGCCGATTTGCGCGCTGACGCCGCCGTCCACGGCCATTAGCTGGCCGGTGATGTGCTTGCCCGCCTCGGAGGCAAACAGCAGCGTGATGCCCTTGAGGTCTTCGTCGTCGCCCAGGCGTTGCAGCGGCGCGTGGCGGGCCACGGCATCGGCCCCGCCCATGGCCTTGAGCGTGCCGGCCGTCATCTTGCTGGGGAAGAAGCCCGGGCAGATGGCGTTGACGCGGATGCCCAGCGGCCCCCATTCGGTGGCCAGCGCGCGCGTGAAGTTCACGACCGCGCCCTTGGAGGTGTTGTAGGCAATGGTGGTCATCTGCGCCGGGTTGCCGCCCAGGCCGGCGATGGAGGCGACGTTGATGATGCTGCCGCTGCGCCGCGCGATCATGCTCTGGCGCGCGATGAGCTGGCTGAGCAGGAAGTAGCCGCGCACGTTCAGGTTCATGACCTTGTCCCAGGCTTGGAGCGGGTGCTCTTGCGCGGGCGCGCCCCAGGTGGCGCCGGCGTTGTTGACCAGGATGTCCACCTGGCCCAGTTGCTGCTGGGCGTGGGCGGCCAGGCGGCCCAGGTCTTCGGGGTTGGAGGCATCGGCGGCCAGCCACTGCGCATCAATGCCCTGGGCGCGCAGCGCGGCGGCGGCTTCTTCCAGATCGGCGGCCTTGCGCGAGCTGATGAGCACCTTGGCGCCGGCCTCGCCCAGTGCCTGCGCCATTTGCAGGCCCAGGCCGCGCGAGCCGCCGGTGACGAGCGCGGTCTTGCCGCTGAGGTCAAACAGTTGTTGCACGGTGCGGTTCATGTCAGGGTCTCCTTGGGGGTGATCTTGGGGGCGGGCACTCAGAACGCGGCGGCGTCCAGCTCGGCGCAGGTCATCTCGCCGGCGGCGGCCACGCCCAGCCAGGCGCCGATCTTGGGCAGCTCGTAGGCGAAGAAGTAGCGCGCGCAGGCCATGCGGCCCTGCGCGGCCGGGCTGTGCAGGGCCGCATCGGCGCGCAGCGTGGCCAGCGCCAGATCCAGCCAGACCCAGGCCAGCACGGCGTGGCCAAAGCCCTGCATGTAGGGCACGGCGTTGGCCAGCGTGCGCCTGGCATCACCAGTGCGCTGCGCCCATTGCCAGGCGGCCTCGGTGGCGTGCAGCACCTGCTGCCAGGCCGCGCGCAGTTGCGCGGCCAGTGGCGCCAGGGCCTCGCGCTCCTGGGCGGCGGCGGCCGTGGCTTCAATGCGCTGGCCCAGCAGCGCCAGGCCGGCGCCGCCTTCCATGCGCACCTTGCGCCCGAGCAGGTCGTTGGCCTGGATGCCGTGCGTGCCCTCGTGGATCATGTTCAGGCGGTTGTCGCGCCAGTACTGCTCCACGGGAAAGTCGCGCGTGTAGCCATAGCCGCCGTGGATCTGGATGGCCAGGGAGTTGGCCTCCAGGCACCATTCGCTGGGCCAGCTCTTGGCGATCGGGGTCAGCACCTCCAGCAGCAGCCGCGCCTGCGCGGCGCTCTCGGGCGCGCCGGTGTGCTGCTCATCGACCAGGCGCGCGGCCAGCAGGTTCAGCGCCAGCGCGCCTTCGCAATAGGCCTTTTGCGCCAGCAGCATGCGGCGCACGTCGGCGTGCTCGATGATGGGCACCTGCGCGCTGGCCGCATCCTTGCCGGCTGCGCCCAGCGGCCGGCCCTGCGGGCGGGCCTTGGCGTATTCCAGGCTGGCCTCGTAGCCGGCGTAGCCCAGCATGGCCGCGGCCATGCCGATGGCGATGCGCGCCTCGTTCATCATGTGGAACATGCAGCGCAGCCCATCGCCCACGGCGCCGACGCGGTAGCCAATGGCCCCGGCGCTGCCGCGCACGGGGTACTTGCCCTCGCCGAAGTTGAGCAAGGTGTTGGTGGTGCCGCGCCAGCCGAGCTTGTGGTTCAGCCCGGCCAGCGCCACGTCGTTGCGCTCGCCGGTGCACTGGCCTGCGCAGTCCACCAGGTGCTTGGGCACGATGAACAGCGAGATGCCCTTGACGCCTGGCACCAGCCGCCCGTCCGGGCCTGGCACCTTGGCCAGCACCAGGTGCACGATGTTCTCGGCCAGCTCGTGATCGCCTGAGGAAATCCACATCTTGTTGCCGCTGAGGCGGTAGCGCGGCCCCAGCGGGTCGGCCTCGAAATCCGCGCCATCGGGCACGGCGCGCGTGGCCACGTCGCTCAGCGAGGAGCCGGCCTGCGGCTCGGACAGGCACATGGTGCCGGTGAAGCGGCCATTGAACTCGTTGTGCGCGAACACCCGCTGCTGCGCGGCGCTGCCGTGCGCCATCAGCAAATTGGCGTTGCCGCTGGTGAGCATGTTCGAGCCGATGCTGATCGAGGCCTTGGCAAAAAAGGTGTTGGCCGCCGCTTCGACCACGAAGGGCAGTTGCATGCCGCCGATGTCGTAGTCCTGCGCGGCGCTGAGCATGCCCGAGGCGGCATAGGCCTGGCGCGCCTCGTAGGTGGCGCGCGGCAGGATGACTTTTTCGCCATCGAGGCGCGGCTCCTCGGTATCGACCAGCCGGTTAAAGGGCGCGTATTTCTCGCGCGCAATGCGCTCGCAGGTTTGCAGCACGGCGTCGTAGGTCTCGCGCGAATGATCGGCGTGGCGCGGGCGCTGGCTCAGGGATTGAACGTCGATCCAGTCGTAGAGCAGAAAGTCCAGAGTGTCGCGCAGGCTCATGGTGTGCAAATTGGCGTAGGTGGTGCGGCAATCGCTGCGGCCCGGGGAGAGTGCCATGCGCAGCGATGGAAAAACGCCGCGCATCCTACCTTGCGGGCCTGGCCGCTCCAGTCACTTATGCAACCTCGCGCGCGCGGCAGTTGAGGCGCGCGCGCAGGCCGCGAGCAGGCGTCTCAGCGACGCCAGAACGAGGGCAGCAGCAGCACCATCAGGCTGAGGATTTCCAGCCGGCCCAGCAGCATGCCCAGGCTGCAGACGCAGAGCTGAAAATCGCTCAGGCCACCGAAGTTGGAGGCCGGGCCGACGCTGCCCAGGGCCGGGCCGGCGCAGTTGATGCTGGCCAGCACGGCGGAGAAGGCCGTCACCAGATCCATGTCGGTGATGACCAGCGCCAGGCTGAGCACCAAAATGGCCATGATGTAAAACAGGATGAAGGCCAGCACGGAGAAGATGATCTTGTTGTCCACCGGGCTTTGCCCCAGGCGCACCGGGTTGACCACGCGCGGATGCACCAGGCGCGTGAGCTCGCGCCTGGCTTGCTGCACCAGGATCAGCGCGCGGATCATCTTGATGCCGCCGCCGGTGGAGCCTGCGCTGGAGGCCACCGAGGACAGCAGCAGCATGGCCAGCGGCGCAAAGGCGGGCCAGCGCAGGTAGTCGGTGGTGGCGTAGCCGGTGGTGGTGGCCAGCGAGATGGTGTTGAACATGCCAAAGCGCACCGCGTCGCCGAATTCATAGACGTTGCGCCACCACAGGAACAGGCTGATGACCAGCCCGCCGATGAGCAGCGTGGCCAACGTGGCGCGCACTTCGGCCTCGCGCCAAAAGCCACTCAAGCTGCGACGGCGCAGGGCCACGAAGTACAGCGCAAAGTTGCAGCTGGCCACCAGCATGATGGCAATGGCAATGCCCTCCAGCACGGGCGAGTTGAAGTGCCCGAAGCTGTTGTCGTATGAGGACAGGCCGCCCAGGCTGACGGTGGTAAAGCAGTGCAGCAGCGCATCTACTGGCGGCATGCCGCCGGCCCAGTAGGCGCAAAAGCACAGCAGCGACAGGCCCAGGTAGACCGACCACAGGCCCTTGGCCGTTTGCGTGATGCGCGGGGTGAGCTTGGTGTCCTTGAGCGGGCCGGCCACTTCGGACTTGAACACCTGGCTGCCGCCCACGCCCAGCATGGGCAGCACGGCCACGGCCAGAATCAGAATGCCCATGCCGCCCAGCCACTGCATGAAGCAGCGCCAGATGTTGAGCGACAGCGGCAGATATTCCAGCCCGGCCAGCACGGTGGCGCCGGTGGTGGTCAGGCCGGAGACGGCCTCGAAATAGGCTTGGGCAAAACTCAGCGGCTGGCCGACCTGGTGCGTGACCAGCCAGATGGGCACGCTGCCCAGCAGCGGCAGCAGGCCCCAGACGGCGCCCACCAGCAGCACGCCATCGCGCGGCTGCAGTTCCTGGCGGCAGCGGCGCAGGCGGTAAAAGCCCACCGCGCCCAGCACCATGCCGGCCAGCGCGGGCAGGGCGTAGTCCAGCCACAGGGGCTCGTGCATCAACAGCGAGGCGGCCAGCGGCACGGCCAGACAGGCCGAGAACAGCAGCAGCAGGCCACACAGTACGCGCAGTACGGGCAGGTAGTCGCTCATGGCAAAAAGGCTTGCTCGTCGCTGGCCTGGCGCTGCGATGCAGGCCAGCGCATGGCGCGCATGGTGTGAGCAGTCATGCGAGAAGAGGGGGTCAGAAGAAGGTGGGTTTGACGCTGAAGGCTTTTTCCACTTCGCGCACCAGCCGCTTGTGCGGCAGGAAGAACACGAAGTGGTCGCCCGATTCGATCACGGTGTCGCGGTGCGGGAAGATCACTTCGGGCAGGCGCGGCGCGAGCACTGGGGGCTTGGGCGGCTCGGCGGCGTCGGCCGCTGTGGCCGCAGCCGCGTTGCCGGGCGCGGGGCCTGCGGCGTCGCGCCCGGCGGCGGGGGGCTCGGCCTCTGGCGCTGGCTCTGCAGGGCTGCGCTGGGCCAGCACAGGCGGCTCCAGGCCGCGCACGATCAGGCCAATGTGCACGTCGCGCGGCAGGCGCAGCTCGCCCACGGTGCGGCCCACGACCTGGGAGGTCTTCTTGTCGCCGCGCGCGACGATTTCCAGCGCCTCGGCCACGCCGCGGCGCAGGCTGTGCACGGCTTGCACGTCGCCGTGGCGCACGTAGGTCAGCAAGTCGCCGAGCATGGCCTGCGCCGGCGTCAGGGCGATGTCGATTTGCGTGCCGTGCATCAGGTCGGCGTAGCTGCGCTGGTTGATCAGCGCCAGCACGCGCTTGGCGCCCATGCGCTTGGCCAACAGGCTGGTCATGATGTTGCGCTCGTCGTCGTCCGAGAGCGCCAGCAGCAAATCGACCTCCTCGATGTTTTCCTGGTCGAGAAAGTCCTCATCGGTGGCCTCGGCGTGGAACACCAGCACGTCCTCGGGCAGCTTGGCCGAGAGCTCCATGCTGGCCTCGCGCTGGCTTTCGACGACCTTGATGCGGTAGTAGCCTTTGCGCTGCTGCGTCAGTTGCAGGGCCAGCTTTTGCGCCACCACGCCGCCATCGACGATCATGATGCGCCGCACGGTGGCGGTGGGCGCCTCGACGGGCTTGGTCAGCAGCGTCAGCACCTCGGCTGCGCGCTCGCGCGTGGTCAGCACGAACACTTCGTCGTCGGGCTCGATGCGGGTGTTGCCCTCGCTGGGCACGAAGCGGTCGGGCTGGTCGGCAAAGCGCCGGTAGATGGCCACCACGCGCATGGGCACGTCCGGGTGCAGCGCGCGGATCTCGGCGATGGTGCGGCTGCACATGGGCGCCGCCCCGCGCGCGCGCGCGGCGGTGAGCACGGCGCGCCCGCCGGCGAACTCGCGCACCTGCATGGCCTGCGGGAACTCCACCAGCTTGCTCAGGTAGCGCGTGAGTGAATCCTCCGGCCGCAGGCACTGGTCCACGGCAAAGCCTTCCGGCCCGAGCATGGCCGAGCCCTCGGCCCAGGCGTTGGAGCGCACGCGGGCAATGCGCACCGGGATGCGAAACACCATGTGCGCGATCTTGCAGCAGGCCAGATTGGTTTCGTCGGCCGAGGCGCAGGCGATGAGCAGGTCGGTGTCGTCGGCGCCGGCCTCGGCCAGCACCGAGGGGTCGATGCCGTCGCCCACCACGCCGCGCAGGTCGTAGCGCGACTCCAGCTCCTGCAGCAGGGCGCGGTTGGTATCAATGACGGTGATGTCGTTGCGTTCGAGCACCAGGCTGTCGGCCACGGCCTGGCCAATTCTGCCCGCGCCGAGAATGATGATTTTCATGGCAATAATCGCGGGCGCTGGGCATCGCTGCAGGCGCCCGGCGCGTTGCTGGTGGCACTGGGCGGCATCATACTGTTTGCCAGCGCCTGCGCTGCATTGCTGCAAGGGCCATGCTGGGCAAATGATTGAGGAGCACGGATGACAACAAGCATGCATGAACAGGGCTTTGATGGCGCAGCCGGCGTGGCGCCGGGCATGGCGCTGGCCGAGCTGGATACGCCCACGCTGGTGCTGGATCTGGACGCCATGGAGCGCAACATCCAGCGCATGGCCGAGTTTGCCGCCGCCCATGGCGTGCAATGGCGCCCCCATGCCAAGCTGCACAAAAGCGCGCGCATCGCCCAGCGCCTGGTGGCCGCTGGCGCCAGCGGCTGCTGCGTGCAAAAGGTGGCCGAGGCCCAGGCCCTGGCCGCTGGCGGGGTGCGCGACATCTACATCAGCAATCAGGTGCTGGCGCCGCAGAAGCTGCAGCGTGTGGCGGCCTTGGCGCGCCATTTGCAGCAGCAGGGCGGGCGGCTGGCATTGGCCGTGGACAGCGCCCAGGGCGTGGCCGCGCTGGCCCAGGCGCTGCAGGGCGC
>JAUMYI010000026.1:14263-19712 GCA_030528705.1 Comamonadaceae bacterium
CGCGTGCAGCCCGTGCCCCAGCCCCCGCTGCCGGGGCCGACGCATTTCGAGCATGCCTTGTTCATCAAGACCCAGGTGATCTCCAGTTGCGCCACGCACGCCGTGGTCGATGCCGGTCACAAAAGCCATGCCATCGACTCGGGCCTGCCCATCGTCTGGAACCAGGGCCTGCCGCCGCTGTATGAGTTTCGCAATGGCGGCGATGAGCACGGCATCGTGGCGCCGCGCGTGCTGCACGGCGCGCTGCACGCGCCCGTGCCCGCGCTGGGGCAGACGCTGTGGCTGGTGCCCGGCCACTGCGACCCGACCGTGAACCTGCACGATGCCTTCGTCGGCATCCGCGGCGGGTTGGAGCGCGGCGTGGTGCAGGAGATCATCCCCATCGACGCGCGCGGCGCGCTGTGGTAGCCGCCGGGGCAGGCAGAGAGCTGCAGCGCCCAGACCCGGTCAGGTTTGCTTACTGCGCCGCTGTGCCGTTCGCTGCGCTGCCTGCGCGCTCAGCACTGTCAGGCTGGGCCTGCAGGATTTGCTGCAGCAGGCGGTTTTGCTCCCGCGGGCTCATGGCCTCGAACTGCTCCAGCGTGATGCCCAGCGGCTGTAGCCGCTGGGCCAGTATCTGGGCCTGCATGCTGTGCATCTGCCAGATGCCGCCCAGCAGCAGCAGGCCCAGCAGCGTGAACGCCACGGCGGCCTTGCGCTGGGCGATGCCATGCACTTCGACGCTGGCGATGATCCACAGGTACATGGTCCAGGCGATGTTGGGCACTGCGCCCACGTAGGGAACAAAGGCCAGCAGCGCCGTCACCGGGGCCAGCGCCATGGTGGCGGCCACGCAGCGAAAGGCCACCTGGTAGCCGTGCGGCGAGCCCAGGGCCTTCCACAGCAGCATGACGATGGCCGAGCCGATGAACACTGCCCCCAGGCTCAGCCCTGGCGTGAGCACCAGAATGTCCAGCAGCGCAGGCGCGTAACCGTGCAGCAACAGCAGGGGCAGCGAGGCCAGCAGCGCCGCGGCAATGGCCATCACCATCACGAACAGCATGGGCTCGGCCAGCGGGCCCTGGCGCGGCATGGTGCGGAAATACTCGGCCGGACGCACGATGACGTACAGGGCCAGCTGCGCCATGCGTCGCAGGCTGAGAAGCGGGGCGGGGGAGGTTGGGGTCATCGGGGGTAAGAGCGCGGGGGGCGAGCGCGGAGATAAGAGCGAAGAGCGCAAAGATACGAGCGGGGGGCTGATGCGCCCCGCGCTGAGCGCTGGAAATGGTGCAAAGCAGGCTTTACCGGGCCTGGGCTGGCGTGGCGCTGGCTGCGCGGCGCTCGAAGGCGATGTCGCCGGCCACGATGGTGTAGCGCACCTGGCCTGGCAGCGTCTCGCCAAGAAAAGGCGTGTGCTTGCCCTGGCTGTGCAGCGCCTGGGGCGTGAGGCGCCAGGGCGCTTGCGGGTCGTACAGGCACAGGTCGGCCACGCCGCCGGCTGCCAGCTTGCCGACGCTGGCCTGCAGCGTGCCCAGCGCATCGCCCAGCACCTGGGCGCTGGCGCTGCTCACGCGCGAGAGCGCCGTCAGCAGCGGCACGCCCTGCTGCTGGGCCCAGTGCTGGGTCAGCGGCAGCAGCAGCTCCAGGCCGGTGGCGCCGGGCTCGGCTTCGGCAAAGGGCATTTCCTTGGCGTCGTCGGCCACGGGCGTGTGGTCGGAGACCAGCGCGTCGATGGTGCCATCGGCCAGCGCCTGGGCCAAGGCCTCGCGGTCGCGCGGCTGGCGCAGCGGCGGCTGCAGGCGCGCATTGCTGTCGAAGAAGCCGATGTCGGCGTCGGTCAGCAGCAGGGAGTTGATGCTGATGTCGCAGCTCACGGGCAGGCCCTCGGCCTTGGCCTGGCGCACCAGCGCCACGCCCTGGGCGCTGCTGAGGCGGCACAGGTGCACGCGGCAGGGGGTGCTGCGCAGCAGCTCGAACAGGGTGTGCAGGGCAATGGTCTCGGCGGCCACGGGCACGCCCGACAGGCCCATGCGCTGCGCCAGCGGGCCGCTGGCGGCCACGCCGCCGCCCAGCGCCGCATCCTGCGGGCGCAGCCAGACGGTGTAGCCAAAGGTGGCGGCGTATTGCAGCGCGCGCTGCAGCACCAGGTTGTTTTTCAGCGGCGCCTCGGCCTGGCCGAAGCCGACGCAGCCGGCCTGGGTCAGGTGCGACATCTCGGTGAGCACCTCGCCGTGCAAGCCGCGCGTGAGCGCGCCCAGCGGGAACAGCCGCGCCTGGCGCAGGTTGCCCGCGCGCAGCTTGAGCATTTCGACCAGGCCGGACTCGTCCAGCACCGGGTCGGTGTCGGGCGGGCAGACCAGGCTGCTCACGCCCCCGGCCACGGCGGCGTGCATTTCCGATTCGAGCATGCCGGCGTGCTCGAAGCCGGGCTCGCGCAGGCGCGCGCACAGATCGACCAGCCCGGGCAGCACCCACAGGCCGCTGGCGTCGATGCGGCGCTCGGGCTGGAATTCGGCCGGCACCTGGCCGATGGCGACGATGCGCCCGGAGGCAATGGCGATGTCGCCGATGGCATCCAGCCCGCTGGCCGGGTCCAGCAGTCGGCCGCCTTGGATCAGTGTTTTCATGCGTGCAATGACAAGGGTCTGAAGGGGGGATCAGGCTTCGTTGCCGGCGACGATGGACATGACGGCCATGCGCACGGCGATGCCAAAGCTCACCTGCGGCAAGATCACGCTGTGCGCGCCATCGGCCACGTCGGAGTCGATCTCCACGCCGCGGTTGATCGGGCCGGGGTGCATGACGATGGCGTCGGGCTTGGCCAGGCGCAGCTTGGCCGGCGTCAGGCCGAAGTTCTTGAAATACTCCTGGCTGCTGGGCAGCAGCGCGCCGCTCATGCGCTCGTTTTGCAGGCGCAGCATGATGACCACGTCGGCATCGCGGATGCCGTCTTCGAGGCGGTGAAACACGCGCGCGCCCATGGCCGAGAAGTGCTCGGGCACCAGCGTGCGCGGGCCGACCACGCGCACGTCCGGGCAGCCCAGCGTGGTCAGCGCGTGGATGTCCGAGCGCGCCACGCGCGAGTGCAGCACGTCGCCCACGATGGCCACCGACAGTTGGCTGAAATCCTTCTTGTAGTGGCGGATGGTGTACATGTCCAGCAGGCCCTGCGTGGGGTGGGCATGGCGGCCGTCGCCGGCGTTGACCACGTGCACGTGCGGCGCCACGTGCTGGGCGATGAGGTAGGGCGCGCCCGATTCGCTGTGGCGCACGACGAAGATGTCCGCGGCCATGGCCGAGAGGTTGGCGATGGTGTCCAGCAAGGTCTCGCCCTTGGCGGTGGAGGAGCGGCCAATGTCCAGCGTGAACACATCGGCCGAGAGGCGCTTGGCGGCAATGTCGAAGGTGGTGCGCGTGCGCGTGCTGTTCTCGAAAAACAGGTTGAAGACGCTCTTGCCGCGCAGCAGCGGCACCTTTTTGACCTCGCGGTCGCTGACGGAGACGAAGTTGCTGGCCGTGTCGAGGATGTGCGTGATGATCTCGCGCGGCAGGCCTTCGGTGGAGAGCAGGTGGATGAGTTCGCCGTGCTGGTTCAGCTGCGGATTGCGGGACGCGCGCATGGCCTCAGACCTCCTCGATGGCAAAGTGCAGGCGCTGCTGGCCCTGCGCGCCCTGGCGCGCCAGCGCCAGCTTTTGGCTGGCCGGCAGCGACAGGCGCGCCGCAGCGTAGGTGGCCTCGATGGGCAATTGGCGCCCGCCGCGGTCGACCAGCACCGCCAGGCGCACGCGCGCCGGGCGGCCATAGTCGAACAGCTCATTGAGCACGGCGCGGATGGTGCGACCGGTGTAGAGCACGTCATCGAGCACCAGAATGTCCGCGCCGTTGACGTCGAAATCCAGCGCAGTCTGGGCGCTGGCTGCGGCGCTGGCCAGGCCGCGCTGGGCAAAATCGTCGCGGTGCAGCGCCGAGGACAGGGTGTTCAGCCCCTGGCGCAGTTGCAAGTCATCAATCAGGCGCTCGAGCAGCCAGACGCCGCCGGAGGTGATGCCCGCCAGCCGCGTCTGCGGCTCCAACAGCGCCCGCACGCCCTGGCGCAGGTCGGCATACAGGCTTTCGGCATCCAGGGCCAGCAGCCCTGGCGATGCGGTGTGCTTCATTGCAGGTTCCTCAGAAATTGGGTCAGGATGATAGCGGCAGATACGGCGTCGACGCTGGCCTGATCGGCGCCCTGCGACAAGGCCTCGGTGGTGCTGTAGCGTTCATCGACGCCGAACACCGGCAGGCCAAAGCGCCCGTGCAGCCCGCGCATGAAGCGGCGCGCCAGCTCGGTGTTGGCATGGGGCGCGCCATCGGGGTGAAAAGGCAGGCCGACCACCAGCGCATCGGGCTGCCACTGGGCCAGCAGCGGCTCGACCAGCGCGAAGATGGCCTTGCCCTGCGCCTGCAGCGCCGTCAACGGCCGTGCCGTGCCCAGCAGGCGCGTGCCCACGGCCACGCCGGTGCGCCGGGTGCCGTAGTCAAAAGCCAGAAAGGTTTGCAGCGCGGCCAGGCCGGCCGGGGCGGGGTAATTGGGCGGCAGCGATTCCATGAGCCGGTCAACTCCATGCCCATGTCGGCGCCGGTGCGCAGCGCAGGCAAGGCACTGTGGAGGCGGTGAGCAGGCGCTCAGGCATGGCCCACCATGGGCACGATGCGCTGCGGGTCGATGCCCAGCAGCTCGAAGGCTTTGGCGTAGCGTTGCTGGGGCGCGAGCTCGAACAGCAGTTGCTGATCGGCCTTGACGGTCAGCCAGGCGTTGGCGGCCAACTCGCTCTCGAGCTGGCCCTCGTCCCACGAGGCGCAGCCCAGCGCCATCAGCGCCTTGCGCGGGCCGCCGCCCTGGCTCAGCGCGTCCATCACATCGCGCGAGGAGGTCATGGCCAAGCCGTCGCCCACCGGCAAGGTGGAGGCATAGGGCCAGGCATCCTGCCCATCGGCGCCGGCAGCGGCATCGTGCAGCACGAAGCCGCGATCGCGGTGCAGCGGGCCGCCGATCAGCACCGGCATGTCGGCCAGATCATCGCGTGGCAGCGCCAGCTCCAGGCGCGAGAACAGGTGGCGCACGCTGATGTCGGTGGTCTTGTTGACGATCAGCCCCAGCGCGCCCTTGTCGTTGTGCTCACAGACGTACACCACGCTGCCGCCGAACAGCTCATCCTCAAGGCCTGGCATGGCGATGAGGAAGTGGCCGGTCAAATCCATGGCGGGAGGGGAAGACATGGGGCCGATTCTAGGGCCTGTCTGGCGGCTTTTTGAGGTGCTGCGCCCTGATCGGGCGCTGGCGCGCAGGCAAGCCGGCGCGATGCCAAAGGCCCAGGGCCTGTGCGCCCGCCGGCCCTTGGGCTCGCCAGCGTCACACGCCCTGCTTGAGAGAAGCTTCGATGAAGGCGTCCAGGTCGCCGTCGAGCACTTTTTGCGTGTTGGAGATTT
>JAUMYI010000320.1 GCA_030528705.1 Comamonadaceae bacterium
TGGCGTGCATGCGGCGCTCGGGGATGACTTCGCGCACGAAGTTGGCGAGCTTTTCGTTCAGCCACAGGTCTTGGGCCAGCAAGGGGCCGCGCGGGCCGGCGGTGAGGCTGTTCTGGTTGTCCACCACGGGCGCGCCAAAGGCGGTGGTGAGGTGGGTGACGGGGCACTTTTTGGTTTGGTCGTTCATGGGAAACCCTTGTGTGTGTAGGTTGGGCGGGGCGCCAGGTTCAACGCAGCCGGGCCAGAGAGCGCAACTGCGATGGGATGGCGTGATTGTATTTAGTTTTGGGCTATCGATGTTTATTTTTTGATTGAAAATAATTAATTTGATGATAGTGAAAAGCCCGGCGCAAGCCGGGCTGGGATGGGCGGGGGCGGAGTGGCGCGTTGTTCAACTCTGCGCCGCAGGCAGGGCCGGGGCGGGCAGCACCGTGGCGCGGGCCTCGCCCAGACCGATGCGCCGTGCGCCTTCGCCTTCGCACCAGGCGCGCAGGATCAGGCAGTCGCCGTCTTGCAGGAAGCGGCGCTGCTCGCCATTGGGCAGGGTGATGGGACGCTTGCCGCCTTCGGTCAGCTCCAGCAGCGAGCCGGCCTGCTCGCGCTGCGGGCCCGAGAGGGTGCCCGAGCCCAGCAGGTCACCGGGCTGCAGGTTGCAGCCGCCGCAGCTGTGGTGGGCGATGAGCTGCGCGGCGCTCCAGTAGGCGGCCTGGTCGGCGCGGCCCAGCGTCAGGCGCGCGGCGGGTTCGCCGGCCTGGCGCATGGCCTCGGTCTGTAGCAGCACTTCCAGCGTGATGGCCAGCTGGCCCTTGGCGCGGTTGGTCGCGCCATCCAGATAGGGCAAGGGCTGGGGATCGCCGGCTGGGCGGGCAAAGGGGCGGCGAAATGGCGCCAGGGCTTCGCTGGTGACGATCCAGGGCGAGATGGTGGAAGCGAAGTTCTTGGCCAGGAAGGGCCCCAGCGGCTGGTATTCCCAGGCTTGGATGTCGCGCGCCGACCAGTCGTTGAGCAGCGCCACGCCGAAGAAATGCGCCTCAGCCTGCTCCAGCGCGATGGGCTCGCCCAGCGCATTGCCTTGCGCGACGAAAAAGCCCAGCTCCAGCTCGTAGTCCAGCCGCTGGCAGGGACCGAAGGCCGGGGCGCTGGCATCGGCGGCCTTGGTCTGGCCGTTGGGGCGGCGCACGTTCTGGCCGCTCACGCCGATGGAGGAGCTGCGACCGTGGTAGCCGATGGGCACCCATTGGTAATTGGGCATCAGCGGCTGGTCGGGGCGGAACAGGCGGCCCACGGCCGTGGCGTGGTGGATGCCGGTGTAGAAGTCGGTGTAGTCGCCGATGCGGCAGGGCAGGGCCATTTCGGCCTGGGCCTGGGGCAGCAGCAGCGCCTGCCACTCTTGCTGCCGGGCGCTGCCGCTGCGCAGGCCATCGAACAGCGCATGGCGCAGGGCCAGACGCTGCGCAGGCGGCAAGGCCATCAGGGCGTTCATGTCGTCGGTGTCGATGACGCCGGCAGCGCGCGCATCGAGGATCTGGTCGCCAATGGCCACGCCGATGCGCCAGGGCGCCTGGCTGCCGGCCTCGCGGTAGCGGCCCCAGGGCAGGTTTTGCAGCGGGAAGTCGGTATCGGCGGCGTTGGCCGAGGCCAGCCAGCTGGTGGCGCTGGCGTCGTGGCTGTGGTCGATGTTCAGGCTGGGGTTCATGGCGGTGTCCAAGGTCATGGGGTATCAGGGGCAGCTCGGCGCGAAGCAATACAAAGCAAGACAAAGCAACGCAAAGCAGCAAAAAGCCAAGGCGCCAGGCCTTGGCTTGTCGTTGCGCTGCTGGCTGCAGCTCAGCGCTGCTCGGGGTTGAAGTATTTTTTCACATCCAGCCAGCACTGGTGGTAGTTGGCCTGCAGCTGGGCCGAGGCCAGCGCCGCCTTGGTGGGGCGGATGACGTGGCGCGTCTCGAACATGAAGGCCATGGTGGCGTCCACCTTCT
>JAUMYI010000321.1 GCA_030528705.1 Comamonadaceae bacterium
AGCTCTTGCTGCAGCCGCAGATCGTGCAGCGCCGCGCCGCGGATGAGAAAGCTGTCCTCGGCGCGCTCGCCCAGGGTGCTGATCTTGGCCAGCAGGATTTCGAGCTGAAACTGCGCCAGCGTCCAGGCAATGCCGTAGAGCAGGCCGGGGCGGTCGGCGGCGGAGATGGACAGCAGCCAGTGCTCGGCCTTGTCGTCGGGCTCCAGCCGGATGCGGGTGTTGACCGGGAAGTGGCGCGCGCGCCGCGAGGCGCGCCGCGCACGCGGCGGGGGCAGGGCGGCGGCGCGTTGCAAATACTGCGCCAGCGCCTGCTCCACATGCCGCGCGTGCGCTGGCGCGCTGCCTGGCTCTTGGGCCTGCGCATGGGGCAGCTCGATCTGGAAGCTGTCCAGCGCGTAGCCATCGCGCGTGGTGTGGATGCGCGCGTCGAGGATTTCGTATTCGGCCTGATCGAAGTAGCTGGCGATGCGGGCAAACAAATCGCTTTGATCGGGTGCATGAATGGCCACCTGCAGGCCTTCGCCCAGGGCCGACTGGCGCGCCAGCACCTGTGGCCTTAGCGGCGCTTGCGCCGCTTGCGGGCTGGCGACGGCCAGGTGGCGCGCGTGCCAGGCCAGCTCATCGGCGCTGTGGCGGATGAAGTAGCCAAAGTTCAGGCGCTGCCAGAAGGCGTCGAGCTGCGCTGGCGTGGGCGCGTCGGCGGCGCTGCCCTGGCCTAGCAGGGCGCGGGCTTCGTCCTTGCGGCGCTCGGTTTCGGCGTGCGGGTCGGGCCGACTGCCGCCCAGCAGGCGCGCGGTGGCGCGGTACAGGTCTTCGAGCAGCTTGCCCTTCCAAGCGTTCCAGACCTTGGGGCTGGTGCCGCGGATGTCGGCCACGGTCAGCAAATACAGCGCGGTCAGGCGGCGCTCGTTGCCCACGCGCTGGGCGAAGGCGGCAATCACGTCCGGGTCGCTCAAGTCCTGCTTTTGCGCCACCTGGCTCATGATCAGGTGCTGCTGCACGAGAAAGACGATCAAGTCCGCATCGGCGCGGGCGATGCCATGCTGGCGGCAAAAGCGCCGCGCGATGCGCGCGCCGATTTCCGAATGGTCGCCGCCGCGGCCCTTGCCAATGTCGTGCAGCAGCGCCGCCAGGTACAGCAGCCAGGGCTTGTCCCAGCCGGCGGCCAGGCTGGAGCAATAGGGGTACTCGTGCGCGTGCTCGGCCATGAAAAAGCGCCGCATGTTGCGCACCACCATCAGCGTGTGCTGGTCCACGGTGTAGACGTGAAACAGATCGTGCTGCATCTGCCCGACGATGCGGCGAAAGGCCCACAGGTAGCGCCCCAGCACCGAGGTGCGGTTCATCAGCCGCAGCGCGTGGGTAATGCCTTCGGGCTGCTCGATGATGCGCATGAACAGCGCGCGGTTAACGCTGTTGCGCCGGAATGCGGCATCCATCACGTGGCGCGAGTTGTACAGCGCGCGCAGCGTGCGCGCCGAGAGGTCTTTGAGGCCGACCTGCGTTTGGTAGATCAAAAAAGTCTCAAGAATGGCGTGCGGCTCGCGCTCGTACAGATCGTCGCTGGCCACCTCGATCATGCCGCCCTTGTCGAAAAAGCGCGCATTGATCGGGCGCAGCTGGTGGGCGCTGGGGTTGAGGCGCTCTTCGATGTTGAGCAGCAGGATCTGATTGAGCTGGGTGACGGCCTTGGCGCACCAGTAGTACTGGCGCATCAGTTGCTCGCTGGCGCGCATGGGCAGGCGCTGGCCCGGAGCGGCTTCGGAGCGGTAGCCAAACAGCGCGGCCAGGCTGTGCTGCAAATCGAACAGCAACCGATCCTCGTGCCGGCCAGAGACGGCATGCAGCCGCGCGCGCATCAGGCTGAGCTCGGCCTCGCGCGCGCGCAGCGCGCGCGCCTCGATGGCCGTGGCGATGCCGTTGGCGGCCAGCTCCTGCCAGCTGCTGCCCAGGCCAGCGGCGCGCGCCACCCAGA
>JAUMYI010000027.1:0-12959 GCA_030528705.1 Comamonadaceae bacterium
GAATACCGGCCTGTCACGCCGGGGGTCGCGGGTTCGAGCCCCGTCCGCTCCGCCAGAACCTGAAAAACCCTTGCAGCTCTCGGCTGCAAGGGTTTTTTCTTGTCGGTTTTCCTGGCTCAACTGCGGTAGATGGGCTCGAAGGCCTGCCGCTCAATCTCCTGCAGCTCCAGGGATTGGCCCGCCCACAGCGCCAGCAAAGGCCCCGGCAGCTCCAGCGTTTGCTCCAGGTAGTCGCACAAGCGGGCGCATTCGGGCTCGTCCAGGCCATCATGGGCCTGGGTGAACAGCACGTAGGCGCGGCGGCGAGGGAATTCGCGCAGCTGCTTGCGCACCAGCCAGGCCGCGCGGATCGGGGCCGTCTCGCGCAGCTGGGCCCGCAGCTGCTCCAGCTCGAAATCGCTCAGATCATGGCGGGCGATGCGCTCGAAGCAAGGCGTTTCATGCAGCTCCTGCCAGGCGCGCGTCTCGGCGGCCGCGGCCTCTTTCAGGCGCTGGCGCCAGAGCTTGAGCGGCGCCTCATGCGCCGCATCCTCCTGCAGGGCCTGCTGCAGCCATTGCACGGCGCGATCGCTGGCCCACCACTGGTGCTGCGCATCGACCGCCCACAGCCGCTCGCACAGGGCCAGGGTGCGCGCATCGCGGGCGGGCAGGCTGGCAATCAGGGCCTGCAGGGCTGGGGCGTGGTTTGGGGTTGCGGCCAATGCCTGCTCGAACAGCGGGGCCGCCTGCGCCCTGGGGTTGAGCCGCTGCAGCAGCAGGCCCAATTGCGTCAGCTCATCGGCGTTGGCCTGCGCCTGCCGCGCCTGCAAGGCCTGCACGCGCTGGGCAAGGCGCGCCAGATGGTGGTGGTGGCTGCGCCAGCGCTGGTGGTGTTCACGGCGCCACTGCTGATCAAACAGCTCAATCCAGCGCCCTGGCTCACGCAGCAGGCCAAGGGCCGGCTTGGCCGACCAGGCCGGCAGCACGACGGGCTTTTGCAGCGCCTCGATGCGCTCGCGCAAGCTGGGGTGGGTGTCGTCGGGCTGGGGGGGCCGCCGCAGCGCCTGGCGCAAGGCCATTTGCGCAAACTCTGGCGGCGGTGGCGCAGCCAGCATGGTGCGCATGGCGCCGTAAGGCCCGATGGGCGCGGGCTGAGCGGCGGCCTGGCTCCAGTGCTCGGGCCAGAAATGCATTTCCAGCCAGCTCGCTTTCACATCGAATTCCATCAAGGCGGCCGCAGCCGTGCCACGGCCAGCCAGGCTGGCGGCAATGCGATCGGCTTCGTATTCGTCTTGCTTGGCCATGGCAAAGGTCTTGGCACAAAAGCGCGGGAAGTACCAATCGAGAAACTTGTCGGTGGCCACGCTGGCAAAGCTGATGTTGCCCTCCAGGCTGGCGTGCAAGCGCTCCCATGACAAGCGGCTGCGGTAGATCCACGCGGCAAAGCGCCCGTGGCCACCGCGCAAGTGGCCGTATTCGTGCGCCAGCACGGCGCACAGGCGCGGGGTGTCCAGCGCCATCAGCATGGGCAGGCCCAGGGTCAGCGTGTTGCGGGCCGCGCCAAACAGGCCGAAACGCGGCGTCTGCGTGATGCAGGCATTGAAGTCGCCATCGAGCAGCACCTGGTGGATGGGCGGGCCTTGCACTTTCTTGCGGATGCGATCGAGCAGCTCGAACAGGCGCGGCGCATCTTCCCGCGCCAGCTCCAACCCCTGGGGTGGCGGCAAACGCAGCCACAGCGCGCGCAGCCCCGCCCACAGCAGCGAGGGCGCCGCCACCAGCAACCAGACATAACCCCCATGAAACCGCCCGCTCCAGATCGCCGCCAGCAGCACCCACAGCAAAACCAGGCCCACGCCGACAAAGCCCAGCACCCACAAATAGCCCAGCGCCGCAAACCAGAACACAGAGCGCCGGTAGGCCCGCTCATCACTGGCGCTGTCTTGCTCGGACAGGCGCACCAAATGAATGAAGTCCGAATGTTTCATGGGTGTCGCACCCCGCGTGAGTGAAATGCAAAAGCTGCCTTGCAGCTTGCAGGCTTCATATCGTAACAACGCTCAGGCCATTCACTGCGCTGGGTTGCTTGGCAGTGATGGCGTCACCCGCCCCCTTGGCATGCTCCCAAGCTTGACGCTATCCTCTGAGCCACCCCACACAAGAGGGCGGCATATTCAAAGGAGACATTTCCATGGCAAGGCATGCACCGGGCGGCCGCTGGCCGCTGTTACTGTTGACCGCCGCCTGGCTGGCCGCTTGCGGCGGCTCGGACGATGGCGGCCCATCACCTGCTGCCCCCCAATACCAGGCCGAGCTGCGGCGCACGGCCATGGGCATCGCCCACATCAAGGCCGAGGACTGGCGCGGGCTGGGCTATGGCCTGGGCTATGCGCAGGCGCAGGACAATCTCTGCACCTTGGCCGATGCCTTTCTCACCTACCGCGGCGAGCGCTCGCGCCATCTGGGCGGCCAGGCGCTGGCGGTGCACAACAGCACCATCGGCCGGCCACGGAACATCGACTCGGACTTTTTCCACCGCCACCTGTTGCCTGACGATGCCGTGCACACCATGGCCGCCGCGCAATCTGAGGACATGCAGGCGCTGGTGGAGGGCTTTGCCACCGGCTACAACCGCTACGTGCGCGAAATCCAAGCTGGCGACCACCGCAGCGCGCACGCCGCCTGCCGCGCCCAACCCTGGGTGCAAGCCATCACCGCCCAGGACCTCTGGCGCCGCATGATGCAGGCCGGCCTAGCTGCCGGCCACAGCAATTTCGTGGCTGCCATCGCCAATGCCCAGCCCCCGGCCGCTGGCGGCAAAGCTGCGCCGGCCGACTGGCCCAAGCCCGGCCAGGTGCAAGCGCCCGAGCTCGAAGTCGGCGGCAGCGCGGGCGTGGGCAGCAACATGTACGGCTTTGGCAGCGCCGTCACCGGCGGCGATGGCCCGCTGCTGTTTGGCAACCCGCACTGGTACTGGAAAGGGGCCGATCGCTTCTACCAGACACAGCTGACCATCCCCGGTCACATCAACGTCAGCGGTGTGTCCTTTCTGGGCGTGCCGCTGGTGCTCATTGGCTTCAATGAGCACGTGGCCTGGAGCCACACCGTCTCCACCGCGCGGCGCTTTGGCCTGTTCCAGCTCAGCCTGGCAGAGGACTCGCCCACCACCTATCTGGTCGATGGCCAAGCCGTGCCCATGCAGGCCACGCCCATCAGCGTGCAAGTGCGCAACGACGACGGCAGCCTCAGCACCGTCACCCGCACCCTCTACAAAAGCCGCCACGGCCCGCTGGTCAACCTGGGCGCCCTGCACCCTGCGCTGGGCTGGAGCAGCGCCAGCGCCTTTGCCATGCGCGACATCAACAGCGACAACCACCGCATCTTCCGCAACTGGCTGCGCTGGGGCCAGGCGACATCGCTGCAGGCCTTCATCGCCATCCAGAAGCAAGAGTCCGCCGTGCCCTGGGTGAACACCGTGGCCGTGGGGCGCGACAGCGCACAGGCCTGGTACGCCGACATCGGCGCCGTGCCCAACGCGCCCGAGGCGCTGCTGGCCCAATGCAGCACGCCCGCAGGCCAGGCCCTGGCGGCCGCGCTGCCGGGCGTGCCGGTGCTCGACGGCGCGCGCAGCGCCTGCAACTGGCACAGCGATGCCGACTCGGCCCAGCCCGGCGCCCTGGGCCCGGCGCGCATGCCCAGCCTGCTGCGCAACGACTACGTGGCCAACATGAACGACAGCTACTGGCTGGCCAACCCGGCCGCGCCGCTGAGCGGCTACCCCGCCATCTTCGGCCCCGCTGGCAGCAGCGCACAAACGCTGCGCACCCGCCTGGGGCACATCATGGCGCAAGAGCGTCTGGCCGGCGCCGACGGCTATGCAGGCCGCCAGGCCAGCGCCGCCATCGTGCGGGACATGGTGCTCAACAGCCGCGTGCTCAGTGCCGAGCTATTCAAGGAGCAGGCGCTGGCGCTGGTGTGCCCTGAGGCCAGCATCGAAGGCGTGGACGTGCGCGCCGCCTGCGCAGCCTTGCAAGCCTGGGACAACCACGGCCATGCGGACTCGCGCGGCTCGCACCTGTGGGACGAGTTCTGGCGCCGCGTGCGAGTGCCGGCCGCGCAACTGTTTGCCGTGCCCTTCGACCCGCAAGAGCCGCTACACACCCCACGCGGCCTGCAGGCCAGCGCCGCGCCCGCGCTGCGCAGTGCGTTTGCTGCCGCCGTGCAAGCCGTAGCCGCCAGCGGCACCGCCATGGACGCGCCGCGCGGCCAACTGCTGTACGCCACCCGAAACGGCCAGCGCATTGCGCTGTACGGCGGCTGCGGCGGCCTGGGCTACTTCACCATCGCCTGCTCCGAACTGCCCCTGGGCCAAGGCGGCTACGCCATGGACGAACAGCCGCACGGCAACACCTATATGCAAGTGGTGACTTTTGGCGGCAGCGGCGTGCAAGCGCACAGCTTGCTCACCTTCTCGCAATCGGACGATCCGGCCTCGCCGCATTACGGCGACTACACCCGCGCCTATGCCGCCAAGCAATGGCACCGCGTGCCCTTCACCGAAGGCGAGATCACAAGCCACAGCAGCTACCGAACGCAAACGCTGAGCGAGTAGCGTTTGCAGGCCCCACGGCCCACAAACAGAACGCCTTGCCATTCATCCCCAAAAAGGGCATGGCAAGGCGTTCATGCTGAGTGCGCGCGCAATGTGGCCTTCAAGGGCCTTGGGTGATCTCCAACTGCACGCGGCGGTTTCTTTGCCGGCCATGTGGATCGTCGCTGCCATCGGGCTGCGCATTGGGCGCGATGGGCTGGCTCTCGCCGTGGGCATGCACCTGGATCGGGTGCTGCAACACGTCTTGCAAGGCCGTCGCCACCGTGTTGGCGCGCCGCTGCGACAGGCCCATGTTGTAGTCCTCGCTGCCCTTGCTGTCCGTGTGGCCATGCACGCTCAGGCGCACGTCCTGGTAGGCCTGCAGCAGCTCCCGCACCTTGTCCAGCACAGGCTGCGCATCCGGTCGGATGTCGGACTTGTCGAAATCGAACAGCACGTCCGATGGCAGCTCCAGCACGATGCGCTCCTGGCCTTGCTGCACGGCCTTGAGCTCGCCCAGTAGCTCTTGCGTGCGCTGCAGGTGCGCCGCACCGCTCTGACTAGGGCGCAAGGCGCTGGCCGCTGCCGCAGGAGCAGGCTGCAATTGGCCCGCTTGCGCTGTGGGCTGCAGTTGCATGGTGCGCGGTGCGGTCTGCAAATCGGCTGGTTGCAGCGGCTGCGTCTGCAGCTGCGTGCGCCGGGGCGCTGCCTGCAGCCCCGAGGCCGCTGGCAGCTGCGGTTGCAGGCCCGTCTCTGCCCTGGGCGGCACTGGCTGCAAGCTGCTTTGCGCCGCTGCGCTGCTGGCAGTCATGGCCAGGGCCAGCAGCCAGGCGCGGGCAGCCCATGTGCGTATCGTGCGCACTGCGCACCTTTCACCATTTCGTTTCAGCATCGCATGCCCTTGTTAATCAGCGCCGTCTGGCCGGCCGGTTGGGCGCGCCGCATCACGGCGCGGGCAGGGCCATCACCAGGGCCGAGGCCCTGGTCGATGTGGCCGAATGCCCATCGTTGATGACCAGCGTCAGCCCTTGCGCATCAGCCGGCAAGGCGCCCTGAAATACCAGCTCGCCCACCATGGCCTCGTTGTTGGCAATCAGCAGCTTGGCGTTGTCGGCCGAGCGCTGCAGCATGAGACGATCGCCGGCAGCAGTGCGCAAAAAAGTCTCGCCCCCGGCCAACTCGGTACCGCGCGGGCGGCGGCGGTTGCTGAAGGCGATGCTGACCTGCAGCCGGGTGCGGTCGGCCTCGCGCTGCACCGATTGCACCTGCACCAGCAGCCCCCCTTCGTTGCTGGCCTGCACCGGGTAGCGCACGTCGGCAGCCAGCTTGGCAGCATCGGCGCCCACGCTGTGCACCCGCAATTGGGACTGGATCTCTGGCGGCACCGCAATGGGCAGCTTCATTCCCGGGCCTCGGGTGTCCTGCTCGCCATTGCCTTCATTGACAACCAGCGTGAGCTGCTTGGTACCTACGGGGATGGCACCCAGAAAGGTCAACTGCCCTTCCATGGAGGCGTTGTTGGCAATCTGCACGTTGGCATCCTCGGCCGGGCGCTTGAGCAGCAAGCGCACGCCGCCATCGGTGAGCAAGAAGGTATCGCCATTGGCCAGCTGCGCACCTTGCGGGCGGCGCTGGTTGGCAAAGGACACGGCCACATCCAGCACCGTGTGATCGGGCTGGGCAGCCATGCCCTTGACGCGCAAAGTCCAGCCGCCCTCGCTGCTGGCCTGTGCCTGCACGGCCGTCGTTTGCAGCTGCCCGCTGCTGTGCGCCTGCGCTGCGGGCAGGCCCAAGGCCCATGCGCTGGCAGCCAGCGTCAAACACGCACAGGCCCATGCGGCAGGCCTGGCAGTCAGCCTCACGCGGTCTGAAAACATGCGGCGGTCTTTCATGCAAGCTCCTATCGTCATTGATGATGAAATCAGCCCCAGCCCATGAGCGGCCAGCGGGCTGGCCCGGGCATGATGGCACAGCCCCCAGATGCTGGGCAAGGCATGTGTGCGGCAGCCCTGCCGGTTTGGCGTGGCCGTTCGTCAACAACGCATCAGCACCTCAGCGGATGGTCACGCTGTTGATTTGCACTGGGCCAGTGCCCTGGCCTGTTGCGCCATCTGGCGCCTGGGCGCAATCGCCAACGATGCGCACGTCCTGCGCATTGCGCCCGGTGACCACGACCGTCTCGCCACGCAGCGCGCGGCCCTGGATGTTGACGCTGTTGACGTTTACTGCCGCGTTGGCATCGCAATGCACCTGGATGCGCTCGGCCCGGTTGCCCGTGACTTCGATGCGGTTGCCGCGCTGCGGCTTGGCCTGTTGTGCCGGCATGTTCTGCTCCTGTTGCTGATGCCCCGATTGCGCCCAGCTGCCGCTGGCCATGCACAGCATGGCCGCAGCTGCGGCGCAGGCGCTCAAGGCAATTCGGTGGCGGTGGTTCATGGCATGGCCCTCCTGAGATTGAAGAAGCTGTGCGGCTGGCAGCCGCCCGGATTCATGGCGCCGATGACTTTTGCCCCGGCGGCGGCGCGCCCGGCTCTGGCTCTGCGGTGGTGGCCATCGAGCCTTGGCGCAGCCCTGGTATCGACACCTCAGCCGACACAGGCGCAGCGCGATCGGCAGGGTCGGCCTGTACAGCTGCGGCGCCCGGCATGGGGCTGGCATGGGCAGCCTCAGCGCCTTGCGCGCGCGGCTTGCCAGATGCGATGGCAGCGCCCATTTCCTGCGCGAAACGCTCGGACAGCGCCAGCTCCTCGGCGGCCATTTGTGAGCCCAGACTTTGGATCAGGCGCGCCACATCGCGGCCGCTGCGCTGGCCCTGCGCCGCAGCAAATTGCTGGGTCAGGCGCGCATAGCCCAGCGCCTTGACTGGATCTGCGGCCACGCCCTGGCCCTTGTGGTACATGCGACTGAGGCGCTCCATGGCGGCGGCATCGCCACGCACGGCCGCCATCAAATACCAGCGGTAGGCCTGGCCGATGTCGGCCATGGGCGAGCGCTCGTTGCGATAGGCATCGCCCACCAGCGCCATCAGCGCCGGGCTCTGGCTTTGCAAGGCCTGGGCCTGCAGCTCACGCAATTCGTTGTGAAACAGCGCGCCACTGCAGCCCAGCCCAGGCTGGCCTTTGTCCAGCGCCTCCTGGCAGGCCTGCACGTAGCGCGCGGCATGGCTGTGCGTGGTGCTCGCCTGCGCTGGCGGCGGGGGCGCTTCAAGCTGCGGCTGCGCCCAGCACCATGAGGCCGCCCCCAGGCAGGCTGCGGCCAGCGCCAAGCCACGGCGCTGACGTTGCGGCCCTGGCTGCATGGCCGCTGTCTGGTTGGGCCTGGTCTGCTCTTGGCTCATGCCCCGCCCTCCTCATAGCGCACTGGCGTTGCGGATGTGCGGGCACGCTGCGCGGCCTCCTCGGCCTGGCGCTGCGCAGCCTCCTCAGCCAGCGCGGCCTCGCGCTTGAACTCCTCATCCCATGGCATGGGCACGTTGAAGAACAGTGGCTCGAAATGCTCCCAGCGCGTGAGGTCGATCTGCGCGCCCAGCTGCGGGAAATGCGCCGCATACACCTGGGCCACGGCCTGGGCCGTGGGCGCATCGAGCTGCTGTGTGACTTGCACGGGCTGCTGATACTTTTGCAGCATCACCTGCGCCAGGCCGATGCGCACCTGCGGGCTCAGCGCCTCGAAGGCATTGCGCATGTTCTCCACCACCACCGGATCAGGGTGGCCATTGGGGATGGTGCGCCAGTACGGGGTGTTGGTGACCTTGCCGACGATTTCCAGCACGCTCAGATCCACCAGGGTGCGAATGGCCGAGTGCCGGCCCTGCATGTACTTGCCCTCGGTCTTGAAGCCGAAGGCGTCGCCGTAAAAGCCCAAGCTGGCATTGCGCTCGCTGGTCATGTCCAGCACCTTCACGACGTTGGAGGACTGCATGCGCGGCACCATTTGCTGCGTCTGGAAGTTGACCACGTTCAAATCCAGCGCCAGCGCCGAATAAATCGCCACATTGGTGGCGTTGTAGCCCAGGGTCGTGCTGCCATGGCCCTTGCCGAACTCGACCGAAGCATTGTTGGCGCGGCCTGCGCCCGACAGCGCCCGGTCGAACTCGGTCAGGGCGCCGGTAATCAAGTAATCGGGCATGGTGACGCCGAACTGCCCGCCCAACTGAGCCTGGGCCACCAGGTAATCCGGGTGGTAGGGCACGTACACCACCTTAGCGCCGATGCGGTTGAGCGCCGTGCGCACCATCTCGGTCACGTCCCCTGGGATTTCAGCCCCGGCCAATGGGCTGGAGAGGTTGGTGGAGTCCAAGATGGTGCGAGACTGCACATACAGCACCGGATCGCCGGACTTGTAGATATTGAGCATGTAACCCAGGCGTTGCAGCGCCTGGGAGTACAGATTCAAGTTGGCCTGCGGCAGCTCGCGCAGCTCCTGATAGGTGGCCAGCTGCTTTTGCGCATCGCGCATGGCGTGCTTCGGCGTCGAGCAAGCAGCCAGCAGCGCCGCCGCTGCCAGGGCTGCGCACAGCCCGGCGCGGCCGGGCCAATCGTTTTTCATTGTTGTATTCACGAAATTCTCTTCAATGGACAAACCGGCAGGCACCGGCGCAATGCGCACAGTGCCTGACCTGAACCAGCGGGATCGGCTGGAATGCAAGCGAGCGGCCCATGACGCAGGCCGCCGCGCCACTCACCGGCGGTTGTTCAGCACAGTGATGTTTTCCACGCCCTCGCCTTCTACATACAACGTGACATTGCCCGAGACATTGCCCTGGATCACCGGGCTGGCCACGCGCACCGAGCCATCGGGGCCTTGCGTGACATCCGTGTAGTCCGTGCGGATCACGAGGTTGCTCTGGTTGGGCGGCAGCCGCAGCGTGCCATCCTCGCCCACCATGGCCCTGGCATCGACCATGGAGCGATCGGCCAGCGCCTTGGCCACGCGCGCGCGCGCCGCCACGCTGGGTGTGACGGTGTCCGTGACCTTGATTTCCTTGTCCTGCATGTCCTTGTACATGCCCATGGCCGTGCCGTACTGCACCATCTGCGCCTGCGCCAGGCCGGCGCCACTCAGCCAGACCAAGGCGGCACAACTGCACACGGCTGCACTTCGATGGATTGCTGTTCGTCTGCGCATTGCTTGCTCCTCATTGAAAAACAAAGTTGAAGGCCGGCACGATCACCACACTCTGGTTGATCACCCCGGTGGACGGCAGGGCATAGGTGTAGCCAGGGTTGGCCACGTGCGGCACATTGGCCGCCACGCCAGCGACCCCTACCAGCGCGCCGGCATTGACGACGCTGCCCGTGGTCGTGCCCGGCGCTGCGCCGGCGCGGTTGGCGACGATGTTCACCGCGCCCATCATGACGCCGTGATTGATGAGCGAGTTGACCGTGCCGCCGGCCGTGCTCGACTGATTGCCCGCAATCAGCACGCGCCCAGCCATCAGCCCGTTGTTCACCACCGAGTTGCTGACCCCGCCCATGCTGGCCGAGCCGCGATTGCCCACGATGCTGACATCGGCGGCCATCATCCCGTTGTTGACCACGCTGTTGACCGTGCCGCCCGTGGAGGCCGTGCCATCGTTGCCAACGATGTTCACCCGGCCCAAGAACTGCCCCTGGTTTTTCACGGCATTGGCCACGCCCGACGAGCTGGCGTTGGCCTTGTTGGCCGCCAGCACGATGCGGCCATTCATCGAGCCGCTGTTGTGCACCGAGTTGGCCAGCGCATTGCCGCTGGCCTGCCCCTGGTTGCCGACGATGGTGACGCTGCCCGAGAGACTGCCGCTGTTGTCCACGCTGTTGAGCACGCCACCGGCCGCCGCCTGACCGCGGTTGTTGAGAATGGCAATCTGCCCGCCCAGGCGCCCATGGTGGTTGCGCACCGAGTTGGCCAGCGCGGCATTGGCGCTGCCACGGTTGCCGCTGATGGTGATGGCGGCATTGCCCAGGCTGCCACTGTTGAGCACCGAGGCATTTGCCCCGCCTTGCGTGGCGCTGGCCTGGTTGTTGGCAATCGTGATGCGCGACTGAGCAATGCGCCCGCTTTGCCGGTTCTTCACACTGGCCACCGTGCCGCCCGTGCCAATGGAGGCGCGATTGCCAGTGACGCTGATCGAGCTGTGCGTCACGCTGGAGCCGCCATCGGCCTGTACGCTGCTGGCTTCGGCCCCGGTCGCATCCGCATGCACCTGCTGGGCCTGGTTGCCCACCACATCGAACCGGGTATTGCTGGCAGTGCCATCAATGGCCACGCTGCTGACCAGGGCCTGCTGGCCCTGGCTGGAGCGCACGCCCGTGGCTTGGTTGCCGGCCACGTGCAGCTCCAGCGCGCGCAGGCCTTGGCCTTTCTGCCCCAATGCCACGCTGTTGACCGAAACACTGCCTTCTTGGGCATCAACGCGCTCGACCCGGTTGTCCTCCACCAGCAAAGTACTGGCGTGCAGGGGGGCCTGGATGTCCAGCGCATTGAGGTTCACGTCGGCAAAACTTTTTCGTTCGTTCGAGCCAAACAAGCCGCTCGTGGTCTGTGCAAACGCGCTGACCGATGCCGCCCGGTTGTTGCGCACCTGCACATGGCTCTCGCGCAATCGGCCATTCTGGCTCAAGGCCAGCGTATTGGCCTGCACCAGCGCGCCATCGGCATGCAGCTCCTCGGCCCGGTTGGCCTGCACATACACATGGCTGTCGCGCAGGCTGGCGCCCTGCTGTCCTTCCAGATACACGCTGTTGACGGCGGCAATGCCATGGCGCGACGAGCCGTAGCCCAGCGTCTGATGATGCTCGCCACGCGCATGAATGCCCTGGGCGCGGTTGTTCTCGATCGTCACCGGCGTGCGCACCAAACTGGCGCCCCGGTAGGCAGCCAGCGACTGCACCAGCGCCGTGCCGCCCATGCCGGAGACCAGTTCGGCCTGGTTGCCGGCAATCTGCAACTGCGAATCGGCATCGACGCTGCTGCCATCGTGCAGCAGCACCGCATTGAGCGCCGCCCGCGCACGGGTATGGCTGCTGCTGATGGCCGAGCGGGTGGACTGGGCCTGCGTCTGTACCTCAATGGCCGTATTGCCCCGCAGCCAGACCGGCGCATGCAAGGCGCTGCCCGCGCCATCGCCGCGCTCCAGGCTGACGGAGTTGGCCGTGATGCTGCCGCCATCGGCATGGAGCTGCTCTGCCCTATTCGCCGCCAGCGCCAACTGCGGGCTGTGCCATTGCGAGCCGACCACCGCCAGGCTGTTGGCCAGCACCACCGCATCCTGCTGGGCCTTCCAAAGCAGGCCGCCGGCCAGCTCTTCTTGTCCGCCTTGCGTGCTCAGGCCCTGGGCCTGGTTGCGCTCAATCAGCACCTGCCCGTCCTGCAAGCTGGCCTGCTGATCGGCCAATACGCTGTTGGCCATGACCTGGCCGCCACGCACGTCCAAACCCTGCGCCTGGTTGCCCTGTTGCAGCACCTGCATGTTTTTCAGCACGGCCTGATCGGCCAGCAGCACGCTGTTGGCCCCCGCGCGGCTGGATCGCTCCATCGCTCCCAGAGCGCCGCCCAATGCGGACACACTGCCGCCATTGGTGCGCACTTGCTGCGCGCGGTTGCCCTGCTGTGTCAGGCCGCTGGCATCGAGCTGTGCCTGCAGCGCCCAGATGCTGTTGGCCAGCGCCACGCCGCCACGCGCCTGCACATCCTGCGCCTCGTTGCCGGTCTGCGTATGCGCATTGCGGCCCGCCAAGCGGGTGCGGTCCAGGTTGATGCTGTTGGCCAGGGCGCTGGCGTGGTTGTCCACCGAGGCCAGAGCCCCCATCAGCACCGAGCCCTCGCCACCGAATGCGCCAATGCGCTGGGCCACATTGCCTTGCTGCACGGCATGCCAATCGCGCACCTGGCCGTTCATTTGCGTCAACGCCATGGAGTTGGCCATGGCGCCGCCGCCCGCCCCCACGATCTGCCGGGCCTCGTTGCCCTGTTGGTGCAGGCGGCTGTTGCTCAGCTGCGTCTGTGCCAATGCGATGCTGTTGGCCAGCGCCGCGCCTTCGAGCTTGGCCTGCGCCAGCGCGCCATAGCCCAGCGCGGCCGAAGCGCCCGAGGCCAGGATCTCGCTGGCCACATTGCCATGCTGATGAATGCGCACCTGCTGCAAGCCCGACTGGCTGGCCGTCAGCACATTGGCCAGGGCCGAGCCGCCCACGCTGCGCACGCCCTGCGCGCGCTGCTGGGTGTTGCTGATTTCAGAATTCTCCACATCAGTGCTTTGCAACAGCACGCTGTTGGCACTGGCGCGGCCCGGAATCTGCAGCGAGGCACTGCCCAGCAAGGCATACAGCTCGGCGCCCTGGGCGTGGACATCGCCCGCCTCATTGCCAGCCACCGTCACCTGCGAGCCTTGCAGGCGTTTTCGCTCACC
>JAUMYI010000027.1:13059-19599 GCA_030528705.1 Comamonadaceae bacterium
TGCACCGGCCATGCCATCAGCGCACAGGCTGCCGCACAGGCCGCGGCCACCACGGTCTTGTCCATTCGCACCATAAAAACTCCAGCGCCCCAAAAAAACCTCCGGGGCCCTCTGCGGCAGGCAGCCCCGGAACACGCGAACCAACCCACGCATGCACCGCCCCATGAAAGGGGCCGCACGCGTGGATTGCATTCATCTTGTGTCAGTTGATGTTGACGCTGTTGACGTTGGCCGTGCCACCGATGGCGTAGATGTCCTCGGCGGTGTTGTCCGTCACGTTGATGACGGAATCACTGACCTCGGAGCCCGTGATGTTGACGCTGTTGACGTTGGCAACGCCTTGCATCTCCAGCTCGGCCACCTTGATGCCCACGCTGCCGCCGCCAGCGGTCACGCGCTTGGCCGAGTTGCCCGAGACATTGATGGTGGTGTTCTTGACCGTCGAGCCGGTCGAGCCTGATGCGGAAAGCAATCCAGGAACGCTGATATTGCCAGACTGGGCCACGGCGCTGGAAGCCAGCACCGAAGCGAGCAATGCACCAACACAAACCAGTTTGCGAGACATAGGGGTTCTCCTAAAAAGTTCAGAGCAATTCGCCAAGCCATGACAGCCATGCAAGCCTTCACAGGCCCAGCGCAACAGCGCATGGCTTGACGGACGACTGTGCCGGGCAGCCAAGCCGCCTGGCCAGCGCTGGGAAATTTAAGAAAAACCCGCACCCGGGCTGTACGCAAAATGTTCGCGGCTGTGTGGAGTTGCAAATGCCCCGGCAGCGCCTCTACCAAGGCGTCCAGCCCCGCAGCCTGGCCGCCAAGCCAGCCCGGTTTTCCGTGGGGCGCTCCTTGTGTGCACACCGGATTTGACGCCCTCTGCTGCGCCCTGGCAGCGCCTTGCCTGCCCGCCCCCAACCGCGTTGCTGCTGGTTGCAATCCTCGATCAACGCTTACCAAAAGCACATTTTTGCGACGCAGGCGGCGCAACAGTCTCACTATCATCGCCGCCGCCATGGCCCCTGCCCTGGCACTCCTGCAACAAGACTGTTCCTGCCCATGAATGCCCCCTCTCTGCCAGCCCCCAACGCACAGCGTCTTGCCTGCCTGCGCCCCCTTGTCATGGCCAGCACGGCCTTGCTTGCGCTGGCGTTGAGCGCCTGCGATCTGCGCGGCGCAGCGCCTGGTGCAATCGCCTATCCCGATGACGCGGCCATCACCAAGGCCTTGCGCATCGACTGGGACAGCGACCCGGCAGGGCAGCAGGCCCAGGCCTTGCTACACACTTTGGGCGGCCCCGGGGCCAGCGTGCGCTACCGCATCCACCGGGTGATTGCGCAGCCTGTGGGCTTTCTTGTGCAATACGATGCCGTCGTGCAACTGCAACAGGACGGAGCCCACAGCCTGCAGCAGTTGCAGCAGCAACTGGCGGCGCAATTGGCCCAGCAGGCACAGCAGCGCGCAGCGGCGCAGGGCAAGAGCGACAGCGCCCCGGACGCCCCGGACCAAGAAGCCTCGCAACCCTCGGACAAATCGGGCAGCGCCGAGCTGCAAAAAGCCATCGAGCAACTGCGTGACACCCAGGCCGAGCAGGCCCAGGCCCTGGAGCACATGCTGCACAACATGCAGCAGTGCTACCAAGAGCGCCGCAAAGGCGATGAGGTGGTGCTGATGGCGCGGCTGCGGGCCCACCTCTGGCCCGAGCGCAATCAGGGCTGGTACGCAGAAAAAATCGCCGCGCCGGACATGCAGATCGCCTGCCTGCCGATGTAAGAGCCCGCTCCAAAGCGCGGCGCAGCAGGCAAAGATCGTGTGCGCAGGATTTCAGATCCCCGTCACCGCCACGGCCTTGCTGATCAGGTGCTCCTCCAGCGCCTCGTGGCCGCCTTCAGTGCCCAGGCCGGAGTCTTTCACGCCGCCGAAGGGCAGCTCTGCCGATGGCGTGGCCGGCTGGTTAATCCACAGCATGCCGACCTGGACTTGCTCGGCCAGGGTTTGCACGTTCTTGAACGAGCGGGTGAAGGCATAGGCCGCCAGGCCGTAGTCGAGCCGGTTGGCCTCAGCGATGGCCGCGTCCAGGCTGGTGAAGGTACGCAGCCCGGCAATCGGGCCGAAGGGCTCTTCATTGAACAGCAGAGAGTCCATCGCCGGCTGCAGCACCAGCGTGGGGGCGAAGAAGTTGCCCGCCTCGCCCACACGACGCCCGCCGGTGACGACCTCGCCCCCCTTGGCCTGCACGTCGGCCACGATGCGCTCCATGGCCTGCACGCGGCGGGCATTGGCCAATGGGCCGAGCTTGGTGTCCTCGGCCAAGCCGTTGCCCAGCTTGAGGCCTTCGCAGTGGGCCACGAAGGCGTCCTGAAAATCGCGCGCCAGCGACTCATGCACCAGAAAACGCGTGGGCGCAATGCACACCTGGCCAGCGTTGCGGAACTTGGCCATGGCCACGGCCTTCACCGCCAGGGCCACGTCCGCATCCTCGGCCACGATCACCGGCGCATGCCCGCCCAGCTCCATCACCACCTTCTTCATCTGCGCCCCAGCCTTGGCAGCCAACTGCTTGCCCACGGCGGTGGAGCCGGTGAAGGTCACGAAACGGATTACCGGGCTGGCAATCAGGTAGTCGGAAATCTGCGCCGGATCGCCATACACCAGGCCGACCACGCCCTCGGGCAGGCCCGCATCCACAAAGCATTGCAGCAGCGCCGCAGGCGAAGCCGGCGTTTCCTCCGGCGCCTTGCACAGGAACGAGCAGCCCGTGGCCAAGGCCGGCCCCAGCTTGCGCGTGATCTGGTTGAGCGGGAAGTTCCACGGCGTAAAAGCCGCCACCGGCCCAATGGGCTGCTTGAGCACCATTTGCTGGCTGGCCAAGTTGGCGCCGGGCACGATGCGGCCATAGACGCGCCGCCCCTCGTCGGCAAACCAGTCGATCATGTTGGCGCAAGACAGCGCCTCGACGCGCGCCTCGGCCAAGGGCTTGCCCTGCTCCATGGTCATCAGTGCGGCGATGTGATCGGCCCGCTCGCGCAGCAAGGCCGCAGCTTGGCGCATGACCCTCTGGCGCTCCACGCTGGAGGTGGCGCGCCAGCGCTCGAAGCCGCGCTGGGCAGCCGCCAGGGCTTTGTCCAGATCGGCCTGGGCGGCATGGGCCACGCGGCCAATGGCCTGGCCCGTGGCCGGGTTCAGAACTTCCAGGCTGCGACCATCGGCCGCGTCCTGCCATTGGTTGTCGATCAGCAAACGGGTGTCTGGGTATTGGGTGGCTTGGCTTGGGCTGGTGACAGTCATCGCAATCTTCCGGTCGGGCAAAAAAACTCTGCAAGGCCCGCAACGCCAACGAGCCGCTGCCGCGGCCCTGGCCTTGCAGAACACAGGCAGGCGCATTTTTCCATCAAATCCGTGGCCGCGACAGCCTTGCATACCCGCAGCGCCGCGCCGAACCGGCGGATAATGAAGCCGCAAGCCTGCACCAGCCAGAGCTGCCCGCAGCAATTTGAGGACAGGCCCCGAATCCCCACCCACAAGGAGATTGCAATGAACCAAACCTTCAAAGTCCAAGGCATGACCTGCGAGCACTGCGTTCAGGCGGTGCAAAAAGCCATTCTGAAGACCGACAACACCGCCAAGGTGCAGGTGGATTTGCCCACGGGGCTGGTCAGCATCGCCAGCGCGCAACCGCGCAGCGCCCTCGTTGCCGCCATCGAGGAGGCAGGCTACACAGTCGGCAGCCCTTGAGAGGCGGCCCTCAAACGCATTGAGCGGAAAGCCATGAACGGGTTCGAATGCATTGCCGACCCGTTACAACTGGTCTTGGCCGGCCATCAAAAAAGCGCTGCTTTCAAGCAGCGCTTTTTTGATTCATGCATTGCCGGGTAAGGCAGCCGGCTCTGCCAACTGGCCGTCTGCCTCGACCTGCTCCAGGCGGTAACCTACGCCATAAACGGCCGTGACCACATAGCCATTTTCTGGCTTCAAGTTCAGTTTGTTGCGCAGACGTGAAATATGGGTATCCAGCGAGCGCGATGGCATCGGAGTGAGCTGCCCCCACACCATTTCTCTGACGTGATCGCGAGAGAGCAGGCGCCCACAGTTCTGGAACATGAACAGCGCGAGACTGAATTCACGGTGCTTGATCTCTACCGGCTCGCCGCGTACTTCCAACGTGCGCTTTTCCGTATCGAAGCGGTATACGCCAAAATCGACGATATGCGCCATCTGGCTTTCAGGATACGAGCGGCGCAGCAAGGCTTGAATGCGCGCCAGCAACTCTCCCATGCGCACGGGCTTGGTCATGAAATCATCGGCGCCGCTGCTCAGGCCCTGCACCACGTCTTTCTCGCTGCCACGGCGCGTCACGAACAAAATGGGCATATTCGAGCCAATGCTCTGGCGCACGCTTTGCACAACCTGGGGCCCTTCCATGTCGGGCAAATACCAATCGACCACCAACAAATCCAACGTGCGAGTGCGCAGGTCTATGAGCAAGCTGGTGCCGTCGGAGTACAGATAGCAGCTGTGGCCCAGTTGCTCGATGGCCGCACGCATGAACTCCTGCACCAGGGGGTCATCATCCAAAACGCCAATTCGCATATTGATGCTTTCACGCCTTCAATGGTTTTAAAAGTGCCTGGCATCAATCACTTCATGGGAGTTTCCCGACCGGACACACAGTGCTTGGGCAAACCATTTGAATAGCACAAGCCATTCCGCAATAGGGGCCTCAAGTTGCCCTTTCGGTGCAATGAAGCCCACGTTTGAGTCATTGATCCGTGCAACACGCTCTCAACCGCTGCAAGCCTGCAGCTTCTTTTTCGCCGCTGAACTTTACCTGAAATTGCCCCAGCGCAAATTGAGGATCGGTGGCAAGAATTCTCACAAATACTTACAAACCCATCTTCAAAGCCCAGGCAGCGGACTCGGCTATTGCTGCGACTGCATCCAGGCCAGCAACGCCAGCGCCAGCAGGCCCAGCAACACCGCCAAGGCGATTTTGACCCAGCTGTAGGGCTGCTCACCGGCCAGGGCGCCGGTGTAGCCATTGGCCACGATCTGGTAGGTCTTGGCCCCATAGGTGTAGTGCACCAGCCACACAGGCACCAGCACGTGCTTGAAGGTGCGCCCCTGGTATTGCGCATCGACCACCAGGTTGCGGTAGGTGTCGCCCGGCACGCGGCTGGCGCACAGCGCGCGCAATTGCTGTTGCATTTGCTGCTCGCCCAGCGTGGCGGCGCGGCGCAAGTCCACCTGGTAGCGTTCCACCGTCCAGCCGCGCACGTATTCGGGCGAGTAGGGGCGCAAATCAGTCTGAGTCGGGAAGGGCTCGATCTTGCGCAGCAGGCCGGCATGCACGCCCACCGTGCCCGGCACCAGCTCGTCATCGAAGAAATGCTGCAACTGGCCCGAGGCAGGCACCCAGCGGATGTGCTGCACCTGCCGGGTTTGCAAATTGCCCTGGCTGTCGCGGTAAGTCTGGGTGGTGTAGTAGTAGTGGCCTGCATCGGCACGCCAGTGCGCACTGGCGTGGGCGTCAAAGGTCCAGTACGGCAGGTACACGCCCTTGAGCGTATCGGTCAGCGCCGCTCTTTTGAGCTTGTTGGGTGCAAACCAGCGCGAGCCATACCACTTGCGCACGCGCTCGCGCATTTGCGCATCGCTGAGGCGAAAGGGCAGGATGCTTTGCGGCGTGATTGCATCTTGCAACTGCTCGTGGGCGACGATGGCTGGCGAGCCGCAAAAATCGCAGCGCTGCGCCACCCGGCCATCGACGAACACCGAGATCGCATGGCAGTTGCGACATTGGACTTCGCGCCGCTGATTGCTCCAGCCACGCTGGTTGGCCGGGTCGCGCAAGGCGCGCTCCAAATCCTGCTCGACCACGCCGCCGGCCTCGCTGCCATCGCCAGCTCCGGGGTCTGGCGGACGCCAGGCGGCGGTGGTGCCGCAATAGGGGCAGACCAGCGCCTGCCGGGCGGCATTCCATTCCAAATTGGCGCCGCATTCGGGGCAGGGGTGCTTGCCAATGGCTGTGGTGGTCGTGGACGCGGCCGCCGCGCTGGCAGGCGCTGGGGGGGTAGCGTGTGTCATGCAGGGTCTTTCGCTGCCTGCCCTTGCAAAAGCGCAGGCAAATGCTCAACGCTTGCGCCATGAATGCCCGCAGGCTGGCTGCGGGCGTGTGATGGGAAGGCCATCAGCCGCGCAGGAACTCCTCCAATGCGCTGCGGGCGATGCGCCAGGCGCTGCCGATCTTGCGCGCCTTGAGCTCGCCGGCCTCGATCGAGGCCATCACGTCCTCCACCGCAACGCCCAGCGCCTGCGCGGCCTGCTCGGGCGTGAGCACGTCCAGCGCGCCGGCTGTCGCCATGGCTGGCGCGCCAGCGGCTGCCATACCGGCAGCTTGGGCTTGCGGCGGCTGCATGCTTTTCATCATTTCCTGCGCCATGCCAAAGCCCATGGCCATTTGCGCCGGCATGGTGGCGGCAGCGCCTGCCTCGCCACCCTGGCCCATGGCCTGGCCCATCTGGTATTTGACGTAGTCGTTGAGGTTGCCGA
>JAUMYI010000322.1 GCA_030528705.1 Comamonadaceae bacterium
GGCGCAGGCGGGCCTGACGGACATCCAAACCCTGGGCCTGGCTGCCTTGCCCATGGCCCCGGTCTGGGTGCACGCAGCCCGCGCGCCCCTGAATTGAAAGCTCAAAGCCCATGCACACACGGCAAGCGCACACACCATCGCGCCGTTGGTGGCCCCAGCAAGGGCTGATTGGCTGGCTCAATCTGGCGCTGAGCGCGCCCGCCGTCTATCTGTTCATCGGCCTGCCGCTGGTGCTGCGCCAGCACGGCTGGAGCGGCGCCGACATCGGCCTGCTGCAACTGGCCGGCCTGCCCGCCATGCTGAAATTCGCCCTCGCCGCCCCCATCGACCGCTGGCCTTTGCGCTTGGGCCGTGCCACTGTCCGGGGTGGCGCTGTCCGGGGCGATGCTGACCGGCACGGCGCGGGCAACTACCGCAACTGGGCCCTGGAGCTGGGCCTGGCCTACGCCGCCGCGCTGCTGGCGCTGGCCCTGCACCCGCTGCACAGCACGCCGCCCGCCGCATTGTTCGCACTGCTCATGCTCGCCAGCCTGCTGGGCACCTGGGCCGACGTGCCCGTCAACGCCCTGGCCATCCGCATCCTGCCCACCGCCGAGCACGCGCGCGCCGGCGCCATCCGCTCGGCCGCCACCTCACTGGGCGCCATCGCAGGCGGCGGCCTGATGCTGGTGCTGCACGCCCGGTTGGGCTGGTTCTGGCCCTTTGCCACGCTGGCCGCCACCATGCTCATTGGCACCCTGGCCCTGCTCCTGTTGCCGCTGCACACGAGCGCCACAGCAGCAGATGCCCAGCCTCACAGCGATGGACAGCCCCCCGCAGCGCCACATCCCCACCCCCGCAAAGCCCGGCTGGCCGATGTGCCAGCCCATGTGCTGGCCTATTTCCAGCCCAAGCCGCGCCGGGCCTGGGCGCTACTGCTGCTGTGCTACTTCCCCGCCGTGGGCGCTGGCTGGGTTTATCTCAAGCCCCTGCTGCTCGACCAGGGCTTTGCCGAAGAACACATCGCCTGGGGCGTGGGCGTGGCCGGCGGCCTGCTCAGCGCCCTGGCCAGCCTGGCCAGCGCACGCCTGACCCACCGGCTGGGCGCGCGCCGCACCCTGCCGCTGTTTGCCGGCTTCAACCTGCTGGCCATGGCCGCCTTGGGCGCGGCCGTGGCAGCCGACCTGGGCAAACCGGCACTGCTGGCCGCTGCCGCTGCACTGGCCACGGCCCTGGGCGCCAGCGCAGCGCTGCTGTTTGGCCTGATGATGCGCCACACCCGCGCGCCGCTGCAGGCGCTGGACTACGGCATCCAATCGAGCCTGTTCATCAGCGCCCGCTCCCTGGCGCCGCTGCTGGCCGGTCTGCTGCTCGACCGCCTGGGCTACGGCGCGATGCTGGGCGCACTGACGGCCTGGCTGGCCCTGGTCTGCCTGCTGAGCTGGCGGCTGCGCGATGTGGTGGCAGACGAGGGCTGATCCTCTGGGCACTGGCAGTCAAGCTTTTGCAAGCTCTCACAATCTGAGCCCTGCGGATTTCGCCGCGCCAGCCAATCTACAAGGACATCGCCGCCCGCAAGCTACTGGCTCTGAAAGTGGGCCCGCAGCCATTGGCATGCACCTGTTCAGGCGATGCAGACGGGACGGGCAGCCCTTGAGGCAAAATGCAAGTCATTTGCAATACAGCATGCTGCGGGCGCGCCCTGCCGGGCTGCCGGAGCATCCCTGATTGGAGCCTTGCCGCATGTCCTGCGCCTCTGACGCCCCGTCTGTCCCCGCTGCTGCGGCCACGGCTGCCGGTGACGAGCCCTTGCTGCCGTTTGACTGCATGCAGCGCAATCTGGGGCGCTGGCTGCCGGTCAGCGGCGTGGCCGGCGGGCGGCGCGAGGCGCGCAGCGTGTTCAGCGACAGCGCCATGCGCGGCTGCGCGGGCCTGGCGGAAATGCCCGGCGGCCTGGCGCTGTGCAGCTTTCACATGCAGGCGCCCAA
>JAUMYI010000323.1 GCA_030528705.1 Comamonadaceae bacterium
TCTGGTTGGCCTTCATGGTCAGGATCAGGCATTCCTGCGGCACGTCCAGAAATTCTTTTTCAAACTGGCAGGTGAGCACGTGGGGGCGCTCGACCAGCGCGGTGACTTCGTCGAGCAGGGCCTCGTCCTCGATAGGCTGCAAGCCCGCGCCGGCTTTCTGGGCGGCGGCCGCAAGCTGGGCGGCGATGTCGGCGCGGCGCTCGTCGAAGCTGGCGATGACGGCGCCCTGCTCGTGCAGCAGGCGGGCGTAGCTGTCGGCGTCGGGCAGTTCGATGGGGTCTTGCCGCGCCTCGAAGCGGTGGCCGCGGGTGGCGCGGCCGGCGGCCAGGCCCAGCGCGGTGACGGGCACGACGGCGCTGCCGTGCAGGGCCACCAGGCCGTGCGCGGGGCGCACGAACTGCACGCTGTCCCAGCCGGGCAGGGCGGTGCCGCTGTGCAGCTGGTAGGTCATGACCTTGGGGATGGGCAGCTTGGCAATGGCCTCGTGCAGCGCCTTTTGCAAGGCCACGTCCAGCGTGGCGCCGGTGGCCACGCTGTCGAAGAACAGGGCTTCGGCCTTGCCGTCCACGGCGCGCTGCAACTGCGCCACGGCCTCGGCCCCGGCGCCGATGGCTTGCAGCTTTTTCAGCAGCGCGGGCGTGGGCTGGCCATTCGCATCCAGCCCCACGCTGACGGGCATGAGCTTGGTGCGCAGCGGCTTGTCGGCCGCCTTGGCCGCCACGTGCGTGATGTGCGCGGCCAGGCGGCGCGGGCTGGCGTAGGGGGTGACGACGGAGTCGGCCGCCGTCAGGCCCAGGGCCTGGAGCTGCTCGAACAGCTGGCCGGCAAAGGCTTCGCCCAGCTTTTTCAGCGCCTTGGGCGGCAGTTCTTCGACAAAGAGTTCGACGAGGAGGTTGTGTGCGGTCATGAAGAAAAAGGGGGGCGGATGTTCAGAAGGCGATGGGCGACAGGCCCAGCTTGCGGGCGGCTTTGTGCATGTCGGCGTCCAGCGTGGCCAGCGCCTGGCAGCCGCTGCGCGCGGCCACGGCCAGGTGCAGGGCGTCGGGGGCACGGAGGCGGGCGCGGGCGTCGGCGCACAGGCCGGCGGCGGTATCGAAGTCGGCGGGGGTGATGTCCACGCTGGGGATGTTGGCCAGCAGGGCGCGCCCTTCCTCCCAGGCGTGCCGCGCCTTGGCCGGGCCGAGCTGGCGCATGCGCTGCTTGACGGCCAGCGCGCTGGCCAGCTCGGTGTGCACCCAGGGCGAGACCAGCAGCTCAGGCCACTGGCGGCCGCCCAGCCATTGCAGGACGCGCTCGGACTCGGGCTCCTTGCTCAGCAGCGCCATGAGGATGCTGGTGTCCAGATACACCCGCTGCGGCGGCGTCATAGCTCTTCATCCCGCATCTGGCGCACCACGGACGTGCCCATGGGCATCTTGCGGTGCGAGGCGCGCAACTGCTCCACCCATTCGGCAGGGGTTTTGCGCCGCGCGGCCGGTGCGGCCACGGGCTTGATGAGCAGCCCGCCCGTGGGCAGGCCGGTGATTTCCACCTTGGCGTTCTTGTCGCCGCCCAGGTAGGCCAGCAGCTCGGCCGGAATGCGCAGGCCGGTGCTGTTGCCCCATTTGCTCAGCTGGGTTTGCATGGCGTGGCTGGTTGGCATGGCAGGCTCCCTGATGGTGTATACGTGGCGGCCAATTGTATATACGTCAGAGGCCCTCGCCCAGCACGCGCCGGTAGTGCAGCACGGTGGGGAAAGGGTCGTAGAAGTGGTGCAGCAAGGCTTTCCACTGCTGGTACTGGGGCGAGCCGCGAAAGCCTTCGGTGTGGTCTTGCAGGCAGCGCCAGCGCACGAGCAGCAGGTAGTGGTGGTCTTGCTCCAGGCATCGCTGCAACTCATGCCCCAGGTAGCCGGGCATGCTGGCGATGATGGCCTGCGCCTGGGCAAAGGCCGCCTCGAAGGCGGCGGCCTGGCCGG
>JAUMYI010000324.1 GCA_030528705.1 Comamonadaceae bacterium
ACATGTCCAGCCGGTGCACGATCAGCGCATTGCGCCAGTACTGTTGGGCGCGCCAGGCCAGCGAGTCGCGCTTGTGCTCGCCGCGCCCGGGCACGCTCAGCAGCTCGTGGGGCTTGAACAGCACCAGCAGGTGCTTGTCCTCATACAGCGCGCGGGGCTTGCTCCAGGCGCTGCTGCCGGGCAGGGCATCGGGGGCGGAGGGGGCGTCGAAAGCGTGGGCGGGCATGGGCAGGCAGGAAATCAGCTGGCGCGCGGCAGCCGCGCGGGGCGCGCAGCGTAACAGAAAGGCAATGCCGTGGGGCCTGCCGGTGGCAGGGCGTGTCATACAGACGTCACAAAGCCTTTTTACAGTGCGTGGCGTCAGGGCCTGTTGCGGCGCGCTGATGATTTCTTTCACCATCCCCGATCTGTCCATGAGGAATCCGATGAGCAAGTTTGTTTTCCATGCAGTGGCTGCGTGCAGCCTGGCTTTGTCCGTGGCTGGCAGCGCCTGGGCGCAGGACGTCAATGGCGCGGGCGCCAGCTTTCCGGCGCCGGTGTATGCCAAGTGGGCTTCGGACTACCACGCGGCCACGCAGCTGCGCATCAATTACCAGTCGGTGGGCTCCAGCGCGGGGCTGCGCCAGATCGAGGCCCGCACGGTGGATTTCGGCGCCTCCGACGCGCCGCTCAAGGACGAGGTGCTGAAGGAGAAGGGGCTGGTGCAGTTCCCCACCGTGATCGGCGGCATCGTGCCGGTGGTCAACATCAAGGGCGTGGGGCCGGGCCAGTTGCGCCTGACGGGGCCGGTGCTGGCCGATATCTACCTGGGCAAGCTGCGCAAGTGGAACGATGCGGCGATCCAGTCGCTCAACCCGGAGCTGAAGCTGCCCGATGAGCAGATCGCCGTGGTGCGCCGCGCCGATGGCTCGGGCACGACGTTTGGCTTTACCAACTACCTCAGCCAGGTCAGCCAGGCCTGGAAGGAGCAGGTGGGCGAGGGCTCGGCCGTGAAGTGGCCCACCGGCTCGGGCGGCAAGGGCAATGAGGGCGTGGCCGCCTTCGTCAGCCGCCTGCCCAGCTCCATCGGCTATGTGGAATACGCCTACGCCAAGCAGAACAAGATTGCCTATGCGCAATTGCAGAACAAGGACGGGCAGTTCGTGCACCCGGGCGAGGCGTCCTTCAAGGCCGCGGCCGAAGGCGCCGATTGGCAAAACAGTTTCTACCAGGTGCTCAACAACAAGCCGGGCGCGGCCGCATGGCCGATCACCACGACGACCTACATCCTGATGCACGCCAAGCAGGACAACGCCGGCAAGGCGGCGGCCACGCTGAAGTTCTTCGACTGGGCCTATCAGCATGGCGATGCGCCGGCGGCCTCGCTGGACTATGTGGCGCTGCCCGCCAGCGTCAAGGACATGGTGCGCAAGCAGTGGGCCGAGGGCATCCGCGATGCGGCGGGCCAGCCCATTGCCTGGCAGTGATAGGACGGCTGCAGCGCGCTGCTGCAGCGTGAACCATGCGATGCAACACACAAGAGGCGGCCATGTCTGATGCCTTGACCATGCCTGCGGTGAACACCGCTGGCCCCGATCCCCAGGCCCGCCAGCAGCCGCTGCGGCAAGAGGGGCCCAAGCTGCCGCAGCGCAGGGTCGGCAGGCTGCCCGATCTGCTCTTTGGCCTGCTCACGCGCGGCGCGGCCGTGCTGACGCTGGCCGCGCTGGCGGGCATCATGGTGTCGCTGCTGGTGGCGGCCTGGCCGGCGATCCAGGCCTTTGGCCTGGGCTTTGTCTTCAACGCCGAATGGGATCCGGTGCTGGAGGAGTTCGGCGGCCTGTCGATGATTTATGGCACGCTGGCCACGTCGCTGATTGCGCTGCTCATTGCGGTGCCGGTGAGCTTTGGCATCGCGCTGTTTTTGACCGAGCTGGCCCCGCCCTGGCTCAAGCGCCCGCTGGGCACGGCCATTGAGCT
>JAUMYI010000325.1 GCA_030528705.1 Comamonadaceae bacterium
ACACGGTTTTGGGGCCAGCGCGGGGGGCGAAAAGTGCATAACACGCTCTAGGCCGGCGCTTGGCGCTCAGCCCTCGCCCAACGCATATTCCACCGCCGCATGGGCCAGCAAGGCGGTGGAGTCCAGCAGCGGCACGCCAGCCTCGGCATCCAGCACCAATGGCAACTCCGTACAGCCCAGCACCACGGCCTGGGCGCCCTGCTGGCGGTATTTGGCAGCCAGCGCGCGAAAATAGCTGCGCGCCGCCTGTGTGACCACGCCGGCGACCAGCTCCTCCATGATGAAGCGGTGCACCTGCTCAATCTCCTGCGCATCGGGTTTGAGCAATTCGATGTCGCTGCCGGCCAATCGCGGCTCATACACCCGCCCCTGCATGGTCGCCTGCGTACCCAACAGCAGCAGGCGCTGTAGCCCCTGCCGCTGCGCCGCGCGCCGCACGGGATCGGCAATGTGCAGCCAGGGGATGGGCAACTGCGGCGCCACCTGGGCATGGACTTCATGGGTCGTGTTCGCGGGGCAGATGAGGAAATCCGCGCCGCAGGCGCGGAGCTTGGCTGCCGAGCGCAGCACCAACTGCGGCCAGTGTTGCTCGCGCTGCGCCCAACTGCCCGCATATTCAGAAAACGAAAAAGCGTGCAGGGAGATTTCGGGGTGTCGATGCCCGCCCAGACGCGCCATGCTCAACGCGCAAATCTGCCGATAAGTCAGCGCCGCGCCCTCTGCCGTCGTAGCCAGGATGCCGATGTGCTTCATGTCTGTCCGCGTTGATCTCAATTTGGCATGGTCAGCAAAGGGATGTCGTGCGCCTGGGCCAATGCCTCCAGCTCGGCGCAGCTGCGAGCGGCGCAGAACGCGGCCACGGCCTCGTGCGTGCCCGCCGCCAGCATGTCACCCGCTTGCGCGCCGCCAGGCTGCGCCCCTTCGTCTGCAGCGCACACCTGCTGCCACAGGCGCTGAGCGAAATGCGGCTCCAGCGCGGCCAGGGCCACGCGGCCATCGGCGCAGGGGTAGAGGCGGTAGCCCGCATGGGCGCCGCCCGTCATGCCCTGCGGAGCGCAAATTCCCCAGGTGCGCGGCAACGCCAGCCAGTGGGCCGCATCGAGCAAGGACACCTCGATGCAGCGCCCCCGTCCATCGGCCTGGCGCGCCAGCAGCGCCTGCAGCACTGCCTCCGAAGCCATCAGCGCGCCAGCCATGTCGGCCAGCAACGACGCCGGCATGTGCAGGCCTGGCACCAGGCCGGCCTCGGCCTGGTAGCTCAGATCGTGGCCGGCCTCATTGGCGCGCTCGCCAGCGGCGCCAAAGATCTGCACCAGCGACAGCCCCGGGTAGCGCGCATGCAAAGTGGCCCAATCCACGCCCAGCTTTTTCATCGCTGCAGGCCGGAAAGAAGTCAGCAGCACATCGCTGCGCTCCAGCAAGGCCTGAAGCTGTGCCTGCCCGGTGGGCGACTTCAGATCGGCCTGCACGCACTGCACGCCGGCATGCATTTGTGCGTAGGCCGCAGGGTCGTATTGCCCCATGGGGTCGCTGGTGCTGGCCCCGGCTGGGGCCGGGGCTTGCAGCTTGGTGCAGTGCGCGCCCATGCCAGCCAGGCGCATCAATGCCGCCGGGCCAGGCAGGTTCAGCGCCAGGCTAAGAATGCGCACACCCGCCAGCGGGCCTGCTGCCGCCAGCGGCTCGGTAGAGGTGGGAAAGTGAGAAGAAACTCCGGGCATGGTGCAATCTGCGAAAGTAACGTGGTGTGCGACGCTTTTTCAATGATGGGCTCACGCCGCGCAAGCCAAGTGTGCACGATGCTGCGCCCTATGGCTGTGCTGCGCCGGACATGAAGCCTTCCGGCTTAACAGACTGCTGAAAGTCCCCGCAGTGCGGCGCAACCCTGTGTGGGGATGGGCTGCAAGGCGCAAACCGCAGCAATGGCTTGAGCGATTGCCAGGCTTTGCTTGCGCC
>JAUMYI010000326.1 GCA_030528705.1 Comamonadaceae bacterium
TCGGCGACGATGGGCTGACGGTGGCCGAGCTGCTGCCGCAGGCGCCATCGGCAGCCGCCCAGGCCACACGCAAGGAGCAACCATGACCAAGCGCCCATTTTTCATTCATGCCCTGAGCGCGGCGGCGCTGGTGGCGTGCGCGCCGCTGCCGCCAGCGGCCCAGCAGGCTGCACAGCAGTCAGCGCCACAGCCAATGCAACAGCCAACGCAGCAGCCAGCGGTGCCGCACCAGCCATTGCAGGCCGATGCGCAGGCGCAGCCGCCATCGCTGCTGCCCATCGAGCACTGGCGCCAGGCCAGCGGCGCGCAGGTCTGGCTGGTGCACAGCCCCAGCCTGCCGATGGTGGATGTGCAGATCGACTTCGATGGCGGCGCGCGGCGCGACCCGGCCGCCCAGGCCGGCCTGGCCACGGCCACGGCCAGCATGCTGACCAAGGGCGTGCGCGCCGCACACGGCCAGGCCGCGCTGGATGAAGACCAGCTGGGCCAGGCCTGGGCCGACCTGGGCGCCTCGTTCGAGGCCAGCGCCAGCCGCGACCGCTTCACCCTGCACCTGCGCAGCCTGACCGATGAGCAGCTGCTGCCCAAGGCCGTGGCGCTGGCCGCGCGCCAGATCGGCCAGAGCGCCTGGCCCGAGGCCGTCTGGCAGCGCGAGCGCCAGCGCTGGAGCGCCGCGCTGCGCGAGGCCCAGACCCGCCCGGGCGTGATCGCAGGCCAGGCCTTCGATCGGGCCGTCTACGGCGCGCACCCCTACGGCTATCAAGTGCAGCCCCAGAGCCTGGCGCAGATCGGCGTGCGCGACATGCAGGCCTTTTATGCCCGGCATGTGCAGCCCTGCCAGGCCAAGGTCAGCGTGGTCGGCCGCATCGGGCGCGAGCAGGCCGACCGCCTGGTGCAAGAGCTGCTGGCCCAGTTGCCGCAAGGCCCGGCCTGCACGGCCTTGCCTGCCGTGCCCGAGGTGCAGCCGCTGGCGCAGGCCAGCAGCCAGCGCATCCCCTTTGCCGCCGAGCAGGCCCAGGTGCTGATCGGCCAGCCGGGCATTCGCCGCGATGACCCGGACTTTTTGGCGCTGCTGGTGGCCAACCACATCCTGGGCGGCAGCGGCTTTGGCTCGCGCCTGATGGAGCAGGTGCGCGAGCAGCGCGGCCTGGTCTATGGCGTCTCCAGCAGCTTCAGCCCGGGCAACCATGCCGGGGCCTTCACCATCGGCCTGCAAACGCGCGCCGACCAGGCCGAGGCGGCCGTGCAGTTGGTGCATGCGCTGGTGGCCGAATTCGTCGCCCAGGGCCCGACCGAAAAAGAGCTGGCCGATGCCAAGGCCAATCTGATCGGCGGCTTTGCGCTGCGCATCGACAGCAACGCCAAGCTGCTGGGCAACGTGGCCAACATCGCCTGGAACGGCCTGCCGCTGGACTATCTGGACACCTGGACGGCCAAGGTCCAGGCCCTGGGCGTTGCCGACATCCACCGCGCGCTGCAAAAGGCGCTGCAGCCGCAGGCCATGGCCACCGTCATCGTCGGCGCGGGGGGGCAGCCTTGAGCACGCGGCCGCGGGCTGGCCGCGCCACCCGCGTGGCCAGCGTGGCACGCGTGGCCCAGGCCGGCGCTGCCAGGCCGGCAGCGGCCAGCGCGGCGCCGGGGCAGGTGCGCATCATCGGCGGGCAGTGGAAGCGCAGCCGCCTGCCGGTGGCCGCGCGCCCCGGCCTGCGGCCCACGCCCGACCGCGTGCGCGAGACCCTGTTCAATTGGCTGGGCCAGGACTTGCACGGCCGCCACTGCCTGGACGCCTTTGCCGGCAGCGGCGCATTGGGCCTGGAGGCCGCCTCGCGCCATGCGGCGCAGGTGCTGCTGGTCGAGCGCGATTCAGGCCTGTGCCGCCAACTGCAGGCCCATGCCCAGCGCCTGCAGGCGGGCAATGTGCGCATCCAGTGCGGCGA